>JAQUNC010000038.1 GCA_028717805.1 Atribacterota bacterium | reverse complement strand
TATATATCATTTTTAGTTTGAGGTAAAACAATACTTCCACTGGGCATTATATAACACTGAAAACCATTTCCATGTTTTTCCTGGATGAGGCTAAGAGCCTGTTTCATATCAGCAGCTGGAATCATAAATAATTTTTTCACCCGGTTTTTGCTAAGAGAAGACAGTAAAATAATGTCCACTTCTTTGGCTACCTTAGCAATAGCATATGCTTTATGTCCACCCAAAATGAAACCTTTTTTCAGTCGCTCTTCAATATCATCTATTTTTTGAGCTTCTTCAATCCACTTTTCAAAAATAGTATTACCTAGGCCTTCTCTGCATTCTGCCACTAAAACAATGGCACCACCTGGTTTAACTGCCTGATAAGCATTATCCAGGGCTTTTTGAGCTTGATAAATATTGATATCCTTGGGATAGCCCCCGGCACTGGTAAAAACAACATCAGCTTTTCCCCGAATGGAACAAATATAGGTATCACTACAAATTTCAACTCCTTGTAACCAGGATTCTGTTAATGTTGTTCCAGCCACAATATCAATAATATTACCATTTTCATCGGTAACGGCATTGATATTAAAATCTACTTTGACTTTTTGAGCTGCTTCCATCATCTCTTCATGGACTGGATTACCTTCGATATTACCTGTAACCGCATTGGGATGAAGCATATAAGCATGATTTCTTTCTATTGTTTCTCTGCCACAGATGCCAGGAAGAATGGATTTCCTTCCACCGGAGAATCCGGCAATATAATGAGGGACAATAACTCCTGTAGTAATAATAAAATCTACTTTTTCTACAATTGAGTTAACTAGTAAGCGATTTCCACTTTTTAATCTTCCCAGATCAATTAATTTTTCATCATCACACAGATGATTGATGAAATGATAGGAGGATACTAAGCTGTCTCCAAATATTCTTATATTTTCTTCCTCTGTATTACCTCGATGAGCTCCAGTAGCAATCAGAAAAGTAATATCTTCTCTCTTTACACCAATCTGACTTAATTTTGTAAGTAATGGAGGCAAAAGAACATGAAAGGGAGTTGGTCTGGTGATATCATTAACTATAATGAGAATTTTTTTTGTCTTTTTTCTTACAATCAAATTCTTCAAAGATAGGCTATTAATCGGTTTATCCAAAAGTTTCTCTAAATATACTAAGGGATCTTTTAATATTTGTGTTTTATTATTTGATAAAATAGCAATAATATTTTTTTCTTCCAACTTTAATTCTATTTTTCTATCCCCGTATTTTAAACCAAATTCTATATTACTGTTTTTCAAGAGATGGTACCTCTTCTAATTTTTTAATAAAAATAAAATTCTTACTAACTGACTTCTATTTTTCTTTTAAATTTACTAACATAGTATTTTAGCATAAAATGAAATCGTGTAGACAATATTAGAAAATTTTTTTAAAATCTATTTGAAAAATAGGAACAGAAAACAGTTTTTCATTTAACTTGTGATTAAAAATAGCCTTTTAAAATTATTAATCATTTAGTAGGAGGTGTCTAAAATGAAAATTGGGATTATAGCTGACACTCATGACAATCTAACTAATCTAAAAAAAGCTGTGGAAATTTTTAATAAAGAAAAGATTGATTTGCTGCTTCATGCCGGTGATTTTGTTTCTCCTTTTACAGCCAGAGAACTAAAAAATATTCTATGTCCCTTTGCCGGTGTGTTTGGCAATAATGATGGGGACCGACTTTTATTACAACAAAAATTTCAACAAATTGGTTCTATCTATCCAGAGCCCTTTAAAATAAATGCCAATAACCGAACCCTTATTATGTTTCACAAAAATGATGTTATTAAGGAATTAGCTAAGAGCCAGCAGTATGATATAATTATCTATGGACATACACACAAGGTAGACTATTATAAAGAGGGAAAAACAACAGTAATTAATCCCGGAGAATGCGGGGGATGGCTTACCGGACAAAGCACTATTGCCATTCTGGATTTGACTGATTTAAGTGCACACATTATAGAACTATAATAAATATTTCCAGAGAATTTTTTTTATCAAAATATACCAGTGGTAAAACATCACTTCATAAATATAGAAATGATAATATTTTAACCGTTGATGATTGCTTTTTAACTATCGGGATTCCAAAAAAATTCTGATACTATGAAGTAATCTTTTTTCAATGAGAAATAATCAATATAGGAAGGGTTTACTTTTTAATATAGAATATATTTATTATATAATTTTTGTTCTAGACTACAATATTATTTATTAGAACAGAGGGTCAGAGGACTAAACTATCATTAGAAAATGCTAAGCTATTTTTGAATCCATTTTTATTCTCTAGAAAACTTTCGCTGACCATTTTGTGTTAAAAGAAGAATCTACTAACCAAGCCTGTGTTTCTCAGAATTATGTAAACAAAAAAACAACTTTACTATTAGAGCAAAGTAATTACAATATACAGTTTACAAAATACCGGATACTAAATACTAATCAATAATTATGGCTCTTCAAGTACATCTTGCAATTCTTTTATTTCATCCTGTTTTACAAAACTCTGTAATGATTCTAAAACCTCTTCTAATTGATTTAAACATTGTCCGTATAGTGCCCAGTTTCCTTCCTGAATAGCGTTTTTTGCTTCCAGGTAATATTGAATAGCGTTTTCAATAAGATTATTTAGGGTAATGCCTTCTTCTAATATAATCTCTCTTTTCTCTTCAATAGGTCTGCCAAACAATTTTCTAAGAGCACTATCTAAGTCTATATCCATGGCAACTTCTGATCCATCAGATACGATAACCCTTCTAAGTTGTGGTATTTCACCTTTTTCCGCTCTCAGATACAATGGTTCTGCGTAGAGAACCGAGTCCTCAATAGGAATAGCCAGTAAATTGCCCCTGATTACTGTTGAACCACTTTGACTCCATAAAGTTATCTGCTGTGAAATTTCAGAATCCTGGTCAATCAAGGCTTCAATCTGCATAGGACCATAAATCAACTTATCTTTCGGGAATTTATAAACCAGCATCTTCCCGTATTCCTCTCCATCATTGCGAACCGCCAGCCAGGCAATCATATTATTCTTATTGGTGGGAGTAAAAGGCGTAATTAGGATAAACTCCTCTTTCTCAAAACCAGGCAATTTAGCAATTACATAATAAGGCTCTAATGTAATTTCTTCTGTAGCATAGACCTCCTTGGGGATATTCCAGTAATCCTCTTTATTATAAAAAACATCAGGATTTTGCATATGGTATGTAGAATACATTTCGGTCTGTACTTTAAAAAGATCAATGGGATAGCGAATATGCTGGCGAAGATCTTCCGGCATATCATTAATTGGTTTAAATAAGCCTGGAAATATATTCTGATAAACACGAATAATAGGATCTTCTGGCTGTACAATATAAAAATCAATACTACCGTCATAAGCATCAACTACCACTTTTACTGAATTACGAATATAATTAAACAACTGACTATAAGGTCGTGAATAGGGAAAATGGTTGGAGAGAGTATAGGCATCCTGAATCCAATATAGCCTACCATTATCTGAAATAACGATATAAGGATCGTGGTCATAAATTAAAAATGGTGCAACTTTCATGGCACGATCCATAGTATTTCTATATAACATTATGCGGCTTTCTGGAGTAAAACTCCTAGTTAGTAATATATTGATATCTCCAAATCTTATGGCAAACAACAATCGACGCCAAAAAGAAGAAATCTTTACTCCACCTGTTCCCTCATAATGAGTATATACATTTTCATTTCCTTTGGGATAATCAAATTCTCTATTTTTGGTATTTACAATGACATACTGATCTGACATTTCACCATAATAGATTTCCGGTCTGGAAATATTTAAATCAACTGATGAAACTGGAGGAATATCCTGAATAGAAAGATGGGGTAAGCCATCCGGCTCTACTTTATTCACCGGGCTTATAACCGCGCCATATCCATGCGTAAAAGTTAGGCGTTCATTAACCCAAGTTTGAGCTTCCTGAGCAAGCTTGCTACTATTCAATTCTCTGGCAGCAATCATAACTTGCTGATAATCGCCATTTAAGTAATAACGGTCTACGTCGATTCCCAAAAATTCGTAATATAATCGTATGGCTTGTATCTGATTGAAAGTCTGTTCTAAAGGACGCCAATCCCATAAACGAATATTACTCACCGTTTCAGGATTTTTAAGCACTTCTTCATAAGTTATCTCTTCTTCAAAGGGGAAATCCTGTTCTATAATACTGTCTAAACCATAAGCTTTTCTGGTAAATTCAATCTCATTTATAAGATAAGGTCTTTCTTTTTCCAATTCATTGGGCGATACTGCTACCCTCTGAATAATTCCCGGCAATACCCCTGCCAGAATTAGATAAACCAGTACCAAAGAAATGATACTGATTATCGGTAAACGCATATCTTCCTTGCGGGAATAAACCATTACTATAATGGCAGCAACAATACAGAGTATCATGGAAACTCTAAATGCCAATAAGTTTATATGGATATCGGTATAGCCTGCTCCATAAACCAATCCCTGGGTAGAATATAAAATCTTTCGAGCATTAATCCAGAAGGCAAAAGCCTGTATAAGTAAGTACATTCCCAATAGTAAAGAAATATGAAATTTTACTGGGGGATCGATGTTTATCTTGTGATACTCAAATCGAATAGCCTTTTTCACAAAATACACTAAAACTACAATCAGCAGAATAAAACCAATGGCAAAACTTAACCAATTTCTAAAATACTCTAAAAAGGGGAGTTGAAATAGGTAAAAGCCAATGTCCTGTCTAAAAATAGGATCGTTGATACCCATAGAAACCTGATTAAGGTAAAGCAAAATCTTCTCCCAGTTAACTGATTCAGAAATACCCATAAATAGAGATATAGCAACTGAAAATCCTAATACAAGTTTTTTACTTAATTGAAGGCCCTGTAAGCTTCTATATAGTTGCATTTCAGGTCTTTCTCCATACTGTTCGGCAGGCTCAACCTGAATAGCAGGAGCATAACGGCGAGCATAATTAAAATTGACATAGCTGAGAAGAAAAAATAAAATAGCAAAGAAAAGGCCTACCCCAAACTGGGCTAACAGTATCTTCCAGAAAACCGAGATATAGCCAACTGATTTCATCCAAATCATAGGAATATAAAATCGGCTAATAAAGGCAATAATCAGGATGATAAACAAAATCAGTCCAGCTATTAGTATCTTCTTTTTGGAATCCTTTAATCTATTTTCCAAAATTTTACTTCCTCCCTCTTCCTAAAATTTTAGTAAATACCAGGAACTTAGATAACCAGTTCCTTTCTATACCAATTATAACATTTAAATTGTTTATTTAAAAATTATGACTTCCATAGGAAAGTAATTGACAAGATATGTGTTAAAATCTATAACTTAAAAAATTAGATTCTCTTTTCCTTTTTTAAATCTTTATAACTGGGTATTCTGAACAGGGAAGATGCTTCCACTATAGCTCGTTGTACTGCAAGAGCCATTACCTGGGCGCCAAGCGCATTTAATTGATTAAAATTGACTTCTGTCTGACCAGTTGCTATGGAAAAGATTACATCTCCATCATAGACAGTATGTAAAGACGAAATACATCTGGACAAGTCATCACGTGCTTACATTGATAAACGCTTTACCTTTGCTTTACACAAATTAGCATTAGTGGCAACTACTCCCAGCGTGGTATTCTGAATAAATTGGCTTCCCCGGGAAGAAGTATTTTTCGTTAACAACCTATTTGTATTAGCAAAGATTTCTTTTCATTATCTAAAGTGCCAGCAATGATTTCGCTGGTTTCTGGATTCAGGATATCTCCAAAGGAGTTAACTACTGCCAGCGCACCTACAATCAAATCAGCTATTTTGATAATTGCAGAACCTATTCCACCTTTCATACAATTAGAAATTCCATAATATTTTCCTACAGTAGCTCCTGTTCCCGCACCAATACTGCCTTCTGTTACCGGTTTATTACTAGCATTAAGACAAGCCTGGTATCCCATTTCGCAATCAGGTCTGACTAAGGGATTACCGATATGCAAATCAAAAATTACAGCTCTAGTGACGATGGGAACCTTAGATTTTTACTATTATAATAATATTTGAATTTCAGGAATAAAAAAGTTATCTTGGTACAATTTCTTCTTGGTTTAAGAAAATTGAAATCTTTTTATATACCAGTAAAGTTAATACACTGCTAATTAAACCTTTTAGTAAGTTAAAGGGAATTATGGCAGGCAACATTAGCTGTAATACCATTTCCCTGTTAACTCCCAGATACAAAGGAGTGATGATAAGATTGGCTGGTAACATTATAATAGTCATGGCTAATACCCCCAAGGTTAAACCGATAATTGCCCCATTTTTATTATGTTGTTTTAAATAAACCCATGAAGATATCAAAACGAAAGCGCTGGTAGACAAAAAATTCATTAGTGCTCCATAAGGTCCACCCTGGCCAGTAATCAGGGCAAAAATTACAGCATAAACCAAAGTCATAAGCATTCCAGCTCTTGGTCCAAATTTAAAAGCAGCAATCAATAAAAAAACATGACCCGGATCATATAACAAAAACGGTGCCTGGGGTAAAATTGGAAAATGTATTAAATATCCGGTAATTACCGCCAGGGCGATAAAGATTGAATAATGACTGATGTGTCTAACACTCATTGTTACTTCCTTTCTATATTTCTAAAAATATTCTAAAATAATCTCTGAGTCTCATCTGAAATATTGAAAGGCTTTTAAAATAAAAAAGCCCTCGAAATCTCTTCGGGGCTATTACCAAACATATGACTCCTTCTCTCATCCAGACTTTAACTGTCGGCTCCGGAATTTCACCGGATCAACCAAAACGGCTCGTGGGCTTTTCAATTCTGATACAATCAGAACTGAATCTACCACCGGTCGGGAATCGACAATCAAAATCATGATTATCTCGCCCTGCCCCGAAGTAGTATTATTTAATTATTATATAACCCTTAGTCAAGATTGTCAGGTAAAAACTGCATTAATTTTTATTTTTTTATATTTTTTTAAATAATAATATTAATATTCTCTTCTCTTATCAGCATACTATTATACTTACATCTTTTTCTTTCATTTACAAATGAGAAGGAAAAAGGTATATTTATAATTACAAAATAATCCATAGGGAGAAAATAATCTTATGTATGTTAATCTGGCTGGCATCTTTGGTGGTTTAGCTATTTTTTTATATGGATTACAAAAAGTTAATTTGAATCTAAGACAGGTATTTGGCTATAAATTACAGACCTGGATTAATAAAATTACTCACCGTAATTATCTTTCTCTTGTATTTGGGATATTCCTTACTTTTATTATGCAAAGTAGTACTGCTGCAACTTCATTATTGGTAGGATTAATAAATACAGGCATTATGAATCTTTCTCAGGGTATTCAGATTTTAATAGGAACCAGCATTGGAACCACTATTACCACTCAGATTATTTCTTTAAATATTGCTCAGTATTCCTTTATTCTAATTTTGTTAGGTTATGGATTAAATATGCTCAGCAAAAAACGACGCTATCAATTTCTGGGAGCAGTTTTACTGGGAATAGGTTTTATTTTTCTGGGTATGAAACTTATTTCTGATTTCGCAGAACCTTTAAAACATAACGCTTTTTTATTAGACATTGTTGCCCATCTACAGGGAATACCTGTGATAGCCTTTGTTCTAGCTATCTTGATCACCAGCCTCTTGCAAAGCAGTACCGCCATGATGGGTTTAACTATTTCTCTTTCTTCACAGGGAATTATCCCCTTAGACCTGGCTATTCCCATTATTATTGGTTCACATGTCGGTTCCTGCACCACTGTACTATTTGTAGGATTAGGAAAAACCAGTCAGGCTACCACCCTTACTTTTGGTAATTTAATTTATAAGATGATAGGTTCTCTCATATTTTTCTTTTTACTCAACCCTCTATCTAATTTTGTTACCTCTCTTACCCCGAATTTGCCCAGACAAATTGCTTTTGCTCACTCCATAATCATTATAGGTAATGCTTTATTAATATATCCTTTTCTATCTAAATTTATTTTTTTCTTACAAAAGTTATTCCCTAAAGCAAAACAAGAGGAAACACTCTATTATCCAAAGTTTTTGGATAATAGTGTTCTTGGTTCCCCTGACTTAGCCTTATATTTAGCCAAAAAAGAATTGGTGCGAATGGCAAACACGGTAGATGAAATGCTGGTAGGAATTATGAAAGTATTTTTTAATCGGGATGAGGTTCTACTATTGAAATTGTGTAAGATGGACAGAATGGTCGATAATTTATCCAATGCTATAATTCACTATCTGACAGAAATGAAATTTGATGTCTTAACCCCGGAACAGTCTAGCGAAACATATGGTTTACTAAATATCACTAACGATTTAGAGCACATTGGTGATTTAATTGATAAAGATATTGTCCCCATTATCGAAAAACAGATTGATAATGAACTAAAGTTATCTGAAGAAGGCCTTTCAGAAATTAATAAACTCTACAAAAGTGTTTATAATAATTTCTATCAAGCTTTAGGAGCTTTTGCTCTTGGTGATAAACGTTTGGCTCAGAAGGCTTTACAGCAAAAGAAATATATCATAGAAAGTGAAGCCAAAATGAGAAGGAGTCATATCGATAGATTACATAAGGGTATAGAATTATCTCGACAAACCAGCTCTGTTTATTTTGATATTATTAATATCTTAAAGCAAATTAGCGAACATGCCTCTTTAATTGCTGAGGCCGCTTTAATGAATATGTAAGAATATATATTTTTTCATATAAAAGAGGAGAATATAGATAATGGCAGTTATTATTGCTTTTGGAGTACAACCATATCAGGTCGAGTCAGGAATGGGAGGGACAATATTAAAACTAACTGAGTCAGCTCATCAGGTTATGATAATCGATTTAACCAACGGTAAATCTCTGAATAACCATCCCTCTGAGTATCTCAAGAAAGAGGCAATTAAGTCTAGTCGTATACTGGGTATTGATGAAAGAATTACTCTGGACTATCAATATTTTGAATTAGAAAATAACCAAGAAATTAGAGCAGAAATCTCTGAAATTTATCACAATATTTCACCGGATATTATATTTCTTCCCTATCCTGCTGAGGAAAATCCCGAAATCAAAATTGTAACCGAAATATGCCATGCCTCTTTAGCAAATCTCCAGCAATATAATCTTGCTTTTTTAAAAATTAAGACCTTCTATTACTTTGCCACTCCGGTAAATTATTACCAAAAACCCTCTTTTATTATGGATATCAGCAAGGAAATTGAGATGAAAGTGGAAGCATTAAAAAGTTATGAATCTCAATTTGGGAAAAACATCCAGAATAGTCAATTGTTTGAAAACATTCTAAATCTTAATCGTTATTATGGTATGTTAATTGGCAAGAAATTCGGTGAATCCTTTATCAGTAAAGAATCTCTGGAAATGAAAAATATTGAATTTGCCCTTTAACGTTACCTTCTAAAAAGAAAAGTTAAAGAATATGATTTAAGAGGATAGAAAAAAATACCATTCCTAAAAGAGCAAAGGGGTACACTGCTCCATAACCTGCCGCTGGTTCATCACTACCTACTGCATCAACTGCAGCACCCAAACCAGGAGTAGAAGTCATACCTCCACAAATTGCCCCTGATAACATTATCCAATTAATTTTAAATAGATACCTGCCTACTAAAAATCCCATTATCATAGCAATAGAACCAATAAATAAAGAAGCAATTACCAGAAATAATCCTGGTCCTGATAATGAATTAATCACTCTATAACCATACCTCAGTCCAATAACAGCAAAGAAATAGGCCAGTGAAATTGTTCTAATAACACCTAATACTCTATTATTCATCCTAAAACAAAATAGTCCAATATTACCAATATGTCCTAATATTAATGCGGCAATCAAAACTCCCCCTGTAGAACCCAGGCTAATCTCACCGAATGAATAGAAAGTGATTTTAATAATGCCAAGAACATAACCTATTAGACACACCAAAGAAAAGGCACTCAGGTCAAAATAGACTTCTTTTGCTTTGTTATTATCTTTTTCTTTATAGCTTGGTGCAGTTTTATTTCCACCCAATTCTTCAATAAGTAATAATTTTTCTTTATCTGTATTAATTTTAAAAATAACCGGGAAAAAATTCATGGCAAAAATCACAATAATTACTCCGAAAGGGTAACCTACCGCATAGCCGGTGCCAATTGCCACTTCTGAATTTTTTATAAAAATATTTTTTTGTTCTTCAGATAATGATAGTAGAGAATCGGTATCAAATTTTTCGCCATAGTTTATAATATTCAAAATTTTCTTTTTTTCAGAGTCTTTTAGCTGTGAAAATCTGTCAGCCAGCTCGGTAGAATGTAAACGAGCTGTTTCTAAAGCAGCTCCCAGTCCAGGAGAACTGGTTAACGCACCGGTATACACACCAGTATATAAATAGGGATTTTCTACCGGGTTAAGTAAGCTAAAGCAGTAAGTTGTGGCGGCTCCTAAAAAGGTGATCAAAAATCCCATTAAAATAAACTTTATACCGTATTTTTTTATTACCCTGCCTACATCCCGGGCAGCCAGTAATCCAACTGAAGCAATAAATAATATTAAGAATAAATCAAAAAAACCCTTGTCAATAATTTCTCTGCTCAATATATTCTGAGCTGTACTATAAATCTCGCTGTTTGGTTCAATAGTATGAATATATTTAATGATCAACCAACCTACCACTATACCCACAAACATTGAACCCGAGGTACTAAAACTAAATCGTCCCAATCTTATATTGCCAAACAATATTCCTAACAGAACGCAAAGGCTTATTAGAACAATTGGATTGATTATCAATACTAACATGGTGGGATACCTTTTCCTTTTCACCTTTCTTTATATCGAATTTTTCTAAAACTTACTTCTTTTTGATTTGCCATTAAGATAAAATGTTTCTTTTATTCAGTAGAATCCCCCATTATCTCTCGAACAATACTTAGCAAGCAATCTCTGTTATTGTTTTCTGGAGAAAGCAGTATTTCATTTAACAGTAACCTTAGTATCTCTCCTATTCTTTCTCCTTCAGGAATTCCCAATCTCATTAAATCTTCTCCTTTGATTGCTAAATCTTTTAGTGAAACTGGCGGATTTTTTTGTAATTCCTCTTTAATTAGTCTTTCTTCTTCTTTCAATAAACTATTAATTTTATCAGTATTTTGTTCTGATAACAGCAATGTTTTCTTTAAATGAAACAGGCTCTTGATATTTTCTTTTCCCAGCTTTGCTATTAGCAAGCGAATGTTCATACCAGAGTTGAAATCCATTGCTTTCCATTCCCTGCTAAGAAGGATTTGTAGCTTTTTTATTATTCTCCTATTAAACCTTAGACTATGTATAAGGGGCAAGAAAAATATTTGCGCCTGGCGACAGGAACCAAAATAGAGTCTTCCCCAAAGAGCAAGTTGGGCAGACAAATCTTCTCTAAGTTCATTAAATCCCGAGAAGGATGGCTGTTTCATTCCTTTACTAAACAATAATTCCTTTTTTACCTTATCTATACTAAAAATGTATTGCTCCAAACCATATTGCCTTACCATCATTATCCCTCTTTGTGCATCAGGAGCATTTAAAATTGAACATATTTCTTCTCTTATTCGCTCAGGGCTAACTCGATGAGTTAAAAAAGCATGTTCCATAATACTCATTTCGATTTCTATATCTATAGTAAATCTTAACTCACAAGCGATACGGATTGCTCTTAACATTCTTAGGGGATCTTCCTGGAAACGGGCATCGGGCTCTAAACTCCTGATAACTCTTCGTTGCAGGTCTCTTAATCCATCAGCAGGATCTAAAACTCCCATATCAGGATTCCAAGCCAGGGCATTAATGGTAAAATCCCGACAGAGTAAATCACTAATCAAGAGAGAATATTTATCTTGATGATAAACCAGAGGCTTTTGCTTTTCCTCTTGGCGAATTGTAGAAATATGATAAATTTGAGAATTAATGACAAGTGTTACGGTTTGAAAACTTCTTCCTATGAACAACGTTTTATAGTCATAAAATACCTTCTGAACCTGTTCTGGTTTGGCATAGGTAACAATATCCCAATCCTTCCCAGTTTTATGGTATAGAAGGTCTCTAACGCATCCTCCTACCAGAAATGATAAAAAACCTGCCTCTTCTAATCTCTTTAGTATGAAGAGAACATCATCTGGTATTTTCCCCTTATCAATCTCTGGAAAGTCAAGAAAAAATATAACCATTATTCTCTAAAACCACTCTTTTTTTATTTTTCAATTCTATTCCTAATTCTATTGGTATCTGTGTAATTATACAAATTTTTTATTCAATTAATACTTGACAAATTTTATAGTTATGCTATAGTTGTTAATATAAAATATTGTTAAAAGCAATTGTTGTTATTATGAAAGAAATATATGAGATAATATTAAAATTAAGATATTTTTGCCATTGTCATGAAAGCAGAATTAGTACCTCCTGTCAGATTAGTCTAGGTGAACTGAAGGGCATAAAAGTAATGGAGGAGGAACAAACTCTAACCTGCTCTGATATTGCTAAAAAAATTAATCTTTCTCCTTCTCGTGGCAGTAGAATTATTGATAATTTAGTCAAGAAAGGTCTTCTATTACGAAAGATAAAAGGGAATGATCGCAGAACTACCCTTCTTTATTTAACCAAAAAAGGCATGAAAGTAAAGAAAAACATAGATCGAGAAGAAAAGAAATTCGAACATTTGTTGACTTCAGAACTGGGTAGTGAAGATATTGAAATAATTAAAAAAGGATTAAAATTATTAGAAAAAATATTGTTAGATAATACACAAAGGAGATAATTATGTCAGAAAAAACATTAATTGAAGTAAATGAAAGTAATTTTCAGGAAGAAGTGCTCGACTCTACTCTTCCTGTACTGGTAGATATGTGGGCACCCTGGTGTATGCCCTGTAGAATGGTTGCACCCGCTGTGGAAAAGATTGCCCAAGATAATTCTAATAAATTGAAAGTCTGCAAATTGAATGTTGACGATAGCCAGGGTATTGCAGCCCGTTACAATATACAGGGAATTCCCGCTCTTTTAATATTTAAAGATGGAAAAGAGTATGATCGTATTGTGGGAGCAGTTCCTCCCCAAGCTATTCAAGCAAAACTGGATAAGGTTCTCTAATTTTCTTAAAAACATTAAACAAGGGTATATATTTACAGAATTATTTTCTAATAAATATATACCCCTTCTTTTTATCTTACAATCCTATTCACACAATAACTTGTAAGATTCAAAAATTACAGTAAACTATTAAGCAATATATCAGGACACATTTTATCAATTACTAACACTACAACTTATTACTTTTTATCCGAATTATTTTTACTTTTATTAGTCATCAATACACTTAATTCTAATCCTTCTTTCCTCAATTCCATTATTTTATTTCTCAATTCAGATACCTCTGTTACGGAAATTTCTTCTTTGGTCTTCTCGTCTAACTGCTCCAAAACCAGATTCATTAACTCTGTTAGTTGTTCAGATTCTTCTTCTAATAGTTGCTGTTCTTTTCTAATTTCTTCTTTTGCTTCTTTAACTGAAACAGTTTCTCCGGTTCCTTTAATTAAGAAATCATCTCCTATTTGGGGGATGATGGTATCCATTTTTAATTCGCGCTGGATTAAATCTGAGATAGTATCCAATGAATCCTGTTCACCGTGAATCAGAAAAACTTTTTTTGGCCTTTTTTTGAAGTTTCTTAACCATTGTATTATTTCTTCCTGGTCAGCATGTCCTGAAAATCCTTCTAGAACATGTATCTCGGCATTCACGCTAATTTCTTCTCCAAATATTCTTACCTTTTTTGTTCCATCTTGAATTCTACGACCCAGGGTACCTTCTGCCTGATAACCAACAAAAACAATGCTTGATTCTTTTCTCCATAAGTTATGCTTCAGGTGATGTTTAATTCGACCAGCAGTACACATCCCACTAGCAGAAATTATTAGCTTGCTTTCTGGAGATGCATTCAATTCTTTAGATTCCTGGGTAGTTCTAGTAAAATGAAGATTATGAAAATCTAACGGATTATGTCCCTTTTTTATTAAAGCGAGAGTTTCTGCATCAAAACAGTCTGGATTTCGTATAAATATTTCTGTAGCAGAAATAGTAAGAGGACTATCAATATATACCGGTATATCTAGAAAACTATCATCTTTAACTGCAATAATTTGATCGTAATATTTGTTTAACTCATAAATAATGTCCTGAGCACGCTGTATGGCAAAAGATGGTATGACTACATTGCCACCCCTTTTACTGGTTTCTATCATTATGGGTATCAACTTAGCAGCTTCATTATCCAGAGAGGGATGTATTCTATTACCATAAGTGGAATCGAGTATAAGATAATCTGCTTCTTCAATAATTGCTGGATCTCTAATAATTGGCTTATTTTTTCTTCCCAAATCTCCACTGAAAACTATTTTAAGATTATTTCCTTCTTCATTAATCCAGAGTTCCACAATAGAGGAACCAAGAATATGACCAGCATCCTGAAAACGAAAGGTAAAAGTGTCATCTATGGTAATCTTTTGATTGTATAAGACCGGAGAAAAATACTTCAAACTATCGGTTGCTTCTTCCGCTGTATAAAGAGGCTTACGTAATGGTTGGTCAGCGCGGCTTCTCTTGCGATTGTCCCATTCTGTTTCCATCTCCTGGATATAACCACTATCCGGAAGCATAATAGAACATAAATCATGAGTTGCTTTAGTACAATATATTTTCCCCTTAAAGCCAGCTTTTATTAAGCTGGGAATACGCCCGCTATGATCAATATGAGCATGGGATAATATTAGAAAATCGATGTCCTCTGGTTGATAAGGAAATGGTTGGAAGTTCAACCTATTAAGCTGTCGACTTCCTTGAAACATTCCGCAATCCACTAAGATTTTTCTTTCTCCTATTTCCAGCATAAAATTAGAACCTGTTACTACCCGGGCTGCGCCCAGAAAATTTATTTTCACAATAACTCTAACCATCCTTTCCTTATTTTCCTTATTTTTAGAAATATTATTTTATCTTTTTTATCACACCAACTAAAATATGATGATTGGGCTATCTTATACTGTAATAAGGAATCACCATCCGCTATTAGTTTGTAGGCTCTAGGTCTTGATCAATATAAATATCAGAGCATTAAGTAGATCATATGAAATAATAAGTAACCATAATTAACTTTATGTTTTCCAAAAACTTCCTTCGGAAAGAAGTAATCCAGTCAATATGATATTTATGTTTATTCTACCAGAGAATAAACATAAATAGTAGGAATATGTTCTCCTCTCATCTTATCAGATGGAAATTTCTGATTAGAGTAAACAATAAAAAATGTTTATTTTATACTATTCTAAGTATCCTGGTATCCTGACTTTATTAACCTGCTTCGTCAGTAGAAAATGATTTGAATCTAAATTAGGCTATATTATATTAAAATATTAAGTATATTTTATAATTATCAGAAATTTAGAATATTAGGAACTATCTATTAAGTAATAAAATATATGCAGTGCTGATAACAATAAAAATGAACAAATTTAAAGACAATTTTTTATAAAATTTGGATACATCAACCTTTAAATATTCCACAGTCAAAGCTAGGCATAAATGCATGGGAGAAATCATCATGCCCGAAAAGCCTCCCAGGTAAGC
This sequence comes from Atribacterota bacterium, assembly GCA_028717805.1. Taxonomy (NCBI): domain Bacteria; kingdom Pseudomonadati; phylum Atribacterota; species Atribacterota bacterium. Next base: position 6,403 of record JAQUNC010000038.1, on the reverse strand, counting down.
AAACATGGCCATAGATAAATTCAAAGAACCATCATTTATCATTAATGGTAATATAATAGGAAAGCTTACTCCAATATAACCAGCAGTAATTCCTGTTAAAAATCCTAACAAAAAAGGAATAAAAAACAAAATAATCCATATATTGACTCCTATTGCGGATAGGAATTGAGAAATTGGTTCAAGGGAATTGGTGCTATTTAATATTTGTTTGAATAGCATAATCCCAACAATCATCAGAACAACTTTGACAGAAATATCATGAATAATAATTTTTCGGAAAGTTCTCGCTGATATTCTCTTTACTATCAGCAGCAAAATAATGTTTATGCCTAATGATATAAGCAAATTAGCCTTACAGAATAATACTAAAAATATAATAAGCAATATAGGCCAAACACTATTTAAAAATACTAAAAGATGCTGCTTATAGTTATTATGGATTATCTTATTTTTATTTCTTTTTCCTAAATTAAGATACATCCAAAAAAATCCAACAAACAAGGCAAAGATGCTTAAGGGAATTTGGACTGTCATTATTTCTCGAAAACTTACTCCTATAACTGAGACATAGAGAACTACTCCGGGAATCAGCGGCCAGAAGAATTCCCAGACATGGCGAAACCAATAATTGGACAACATAATATCTTCAGAACTCATTTGATTTTCTTCTCCAATCTCTTTCAATAAAGGAGCTGAAAACATAGCACCGGCAGGCATGGGAATTAAACCTAAAAAGGAGGCAATTAAAAAAAGAACTAGCCGATAATCATTAACTATATACTGTAAAGGATTAACAATTCCTTCCATATTTTTTGTTCTTTTTAAAATTCCACTTAAAAAATAAACTAATACCACAATCCCAATTAGTTGTAATGTAGTCGGATCAATAATAGCGAGATAAATATTATATAACAAACCTTTAAAGCCAATATGAAACAGAAAGCCTAGAGAAACTGAAGCTAGAAACATAGTTAAACCAAGGTCCCACCTCAATCTCAACATAATAATGATAAGAATAATAACTGAAATTAATTTAATGCTTTCACTCAAAAAAATCTCCGCCTTTAAGTAATTTAAAATTAAAAATATTTCCCCAAAAATATTGGAATTCTAGAGAAATATTTTTAATTTTTCAGTTTATGCTAAACTTTTATCTCTTATTATTTATTTTTAAGAGCATCGGTTTGTTCTTTTGCTTCGCCCTGGGATTCTTTTTTAATATCTTCCTTCCCCTTTTCTTTTTCTACATCTTCTTTAAATTTAACATCAAGAACGTTTATATCAACCTTAGATACTTTTAAACCAGCCATGGTCTCAACAGCCTTTTTTACATTTTTCTGAGTTTCTCTGGCAGTCTGGTAAATTCCAACTGTATAGTCGGCTACTAGCGAGATGGTGATGGCAACTTCTTTCTGATTCTGATTCATTGAAACATCGATTCCCTTAGTTAAATTATTTTTATCCAGTAATGGTGCGGACATCCCTTTTCTGCCTGCTGTTAAGCCTACTACGCCTTTTACTTTAGTTGCTTCCATTGCCACTATAATAGCTACAACATCTTTGGAAACTGATATATTTCCTAGCTCTAAATCTTGCTTATCTACTTCCGATTTATGTTCATTCTTTTCATTTTCAGTAATAGCCATGGATTTATAACCTCCTTATTTTGGATTTCTTTAATGTTACTCGTAATCAATCTTCTCTACATTAATTTTTACCTCTTTTATTTCAACTCCACTTATTTTGGGGAGCTCTTCCTTTAACTTTCGCTGAATGAGGTTTGCAGTATCCGGTATATGGCAATCTTTGGCAATAACCAGCTGTAATATGGTTTTAATATCTCCACCTTTTTGAACTTTTATTTCCGGTTTTATATTTCTTACTCCTTCTATATCATTAAGGATACTTAAGATTATCTGTTCGAGGGAAAATGTTGAAATTTTTATTTCCCCAGAATCAGTAATAATTTTAACATATGGTAGCTGTTGAATCATTTTTTGCTTTAACCATATTAGATAAAGAACAAAAACAAATATCGCTAATCCAATTAAAGCAAGAACAATTTGATGGATGAGGCTGGAGTAAATTAAATGCAGGTTCTCATTTACCACACTAATTAGATATTCTGCTTTGATAATACCAAAGGATACTAAAAAACATTTTAAAGATAATATCAATAATAGAATAATAAGTAAAACAAAGATTATATTATTAAAAACTTTTTCTTTCATATTAAACCAAAACCTCTCTAACTCAAATAGTTTATTATTACCTTTAGCTACTATAAATAGTTGCCAAAGAAGGCATATAATCAAAAGATTAATCTAACATAATACCAGAAATTCTATTTAAATCTTCATTACTATAAAATTCGATAGTAATCTTACCTCTTTTTCCGCCAAATTTAACATTTACTTTGGTACCTAATTTTGCTATCAGTTTTTTCTCCAATTCAGGAAAGTATTGCATTTTCTTTTTATCAGAGGCAATAATTTTATCCTTCTTTTTTATCCAACGCTCTATCAGCTTTTCTAAGTCTCTTACTGATAATTCCTGTTCGATTATTTTCTGACCAAATTCCTGTTGTACCTGTTTGTCTTCCAAACTTAATAAGACCTTAGCATGTCCAAAACTAATTTTCCCCGAGGCCAATCTTTCCCTGACCCATTCATTTAAATTAAGCAAACGCAAAGTATTACTCACAAAAGCTCTACTCTTTCCAGTTATGGCTGCTAATTCTTGATGAGTAAGGTGAAATTCTTCCACCAATCTTTTAAAGGCAAACGCTTGTTCTATTGGATTAAGATCCTCTCTTTGTATGTTTTCCACTAAAGCAACTTCAAAAGTCTTAAGATTATTGAATTGCCTGATAATAACCGGAATTTTTTCCAAGCCCAATTCTCTGGCAGCCTTCAATCTTCTTTCCCCAGCCACTATTTCATATCCTTGGGTTGATTCCCGTACAATAATTGGCTGTATAATCCCATGTGCTTTTATCGATTCCTTTAACTCATCCATTTTCTCCTGATCAAAATCCTGTCTTGGTTGATAAAGATTGGGGGTTAGTTGGTCAATATCCACTTCCATAACATAAGTCCTATCTTTGATATTGGAAATTGGTATTATCGATTCTATTCCTTTTCCCAAACCCTTCTTAACCATGAGCAATTACCTCCTGTGCTAACTTTTGATAAGCTTGTGAACCTCTAGACTTTGCCTCATAGATAACAATCGGTTGACCATAACTAGGAGCTTCACTTAAACGTACATTGCGAGGGATAATTACCTGAAAAATACTGCCATGAAAATGTTTATCAATCTCCTCTACTACCTCTTTAGATAAATTATTCCTTGCATCATACATGGTTAATAAAATTCCCTCGATGGATAAATTGGGATTTAAATTTTCCTTCACCAGAGTTATAGTGTTCAATAATTGACCAATTCCTTCTAAAGCATAATATTCACATTGTACCGGAATAATAACCGAATTGGCAGCATTAAGAGAATTTAAGGTAAGCAAGCCAAGGGAGGGCGGGGTATCAATAATAATATAATCATATTTCTCTTTAATTGGACGAATAAGTTGTTTTAAGCGATTTTCCCGAGAAATATAATTCACCAATTCAATCTCTGCACCAGCTAATTGAAGTGTAGAAGGTAAAACATCAAGATTTTCAATCTGGCTGGGAACTAGAACCTCCTGAACCGGAACTTGATTAATCAAGCTATCATATATATTTTTCTCAATTTTAGAGCGTTCTATGCCTATTCCACTACTGGCGTTACCCTGGGGATCAATATCAATTAATAATACTTTCTTTCCTTCTAAAGCTAAAAAGGCACTTAAATTAATGGCAGTGGTGGTCTTTCCCACTCCACCTTTCTGATTACTAATAGCAATTATTTTACTCATTATGGATAAGTCCCCTTATTTAAAAAATCAATGTTCCACGTGGAACATATTGGCAAAACTTAGAATCTACTCTCTTTTAAAATCCCATTTTATCTGTCAGCAATAAACCAATTTTTTATTCATGCTCCAAAACTATCCCATTATAAGCCGTTAATCTCTTCAAAAAGTTATTTTATGTCTGAAGTAATCTAATATTATCAAAAAATCATTTAAAATACAAAGGCCTTTTCTGAGGAATACCATTTTTTCGTGGAAATCTTTCTGGAGTTGGTTTTATTTTGCGAATAACTAAAATATAACGAAGATGATTTGAATGAGGAATTCTGACTACATTAATACTCTCCATGATTCCTCCCAATCTTTCTATCACTTCTTTATTGTCAGATAACTCCTCATGATAGGAACTACCTTTAAAGGCAATCATGACACCATTTATCTGGCATAAAGGAAGACAGTACTCACATAGGACACCAAGGGTAGCAACAGCCCTTGATAATACTATATGGTATTTTTCTCTAAATTCTGCTGCCTTGCCTATCTTTTCAGCTCTATCCTGTACCACCTTGGTATCAGTTAGTTCTAACTTATCAATTACTTCCCTTAAAAATAGTATTCTATTTTTTCTTGCTTCTAATAGACACATACTGGCATCTGATAAAACCATCTTTACAGGAACTCCAGGAAATCCTGCACCACTACCAACATCAATGATTTTTAACCTTTTTCCCTGCTGAAATGTTTTCCCTAGATTATTTATAATACCAATACAAGAAAGTGAATCCAAAAAATGCTTATTAATAATATCAAAAGTGTCCTGAATTGAGGTAATATTAACCTTTTTTTGATAAGTCTGTATCATTTTTATATAAATGATAAATTTATTGATGTTCTCCTCTGGTAGGCTTATCCCTAAAGCAAGTACTCCCATATTAATATATTGACCTATACCTTCTTCAGTATTAACCAATATTTTTTCTTCTTCCACAGTTTTTCCACAACTCCTGTTTGTATTCATTTCTATCACGAAATACCAAAATTGAAGACGCTAATATTTAACTGCTCCCACTGAAAGAAAAACAATTATAAGCTTTTTATAATAAATATCTTACAATGCTTTCTGCTAATACTACATTTATTGTTTTTTTATTTTATTCTCTTCAATCAAGCGAATACTTCACTTAGCTATTTTTCCACAGCTTTTTCACAAATAAAAATTTAATGAATTTTATGAACGTCCATACCTATATTTTGCGGAGTTTTCTGCCGAATTAATTATTTTTTGATCTTATGTTTTTAATGTGCTATTACACTATCTATTCGACAAGACAACCACTTTTAGATAATTTTAAAAAGAATGATATCTTTGCCAATACTATTGAACAATTTTAGGAAATAGAGATTTAGGACTACATTTTTTCAAAATTGTATATCCAGCAAAAATTTGTTTCTTAAGTACTTTCAACCTATCAACCTAATATAGTTATATTATCCTATCATCAAGAAATTAGCTCCGCAACGGGATTTCTTTAGGTAAATATGTGAGATTCTTATACTTACTTATAGCTATTTTCCCCTTAATAATACTATTATCAACTAAAATATAATAAAATGGTTTTCATATAATTCAAATCATTGATGAATACTAATTTAAATTAAAGATAATCCAACTAAATAGTAAGTCAATAAATTTGATTTGGCAAGAGACATTTTCTATTTTCAAATCACCATGAGCAGAATCACCCGGTAAATATACTTTCAAATCAAACAGTATTAGAAAAGTAAACTCATAGATAATTAAGCCACCCAGCAATGTTAGCTATAATTTTTTACGTTTAGTGCTATCCATTATTTTCCATAAATAAGGTGAGGCTTGCCTGTTATCTCAGCAAAATCCCTCATTACTTTTGAGATGCTATAGATAGTGCAACTTAACTACTCAGAAATACTAAAGGATTTTTCTTAAAGCCAGTTAACTCACTATATTTATAAAATTCTTTGCCTGTATGTTAGAAACAGAATAGGCTTATCTTGTCCTCTATTTGCAGAGCAGGCTTGAAGTGAAGAACCAGGATGCCTACTTGGAAGAAAGGTTTCGGATTTGATAAAACATCCAAATATGGTGGTTTAATTGCTACTGAACCTACTATCTATATTGGATAAGCAAGGAAATAATATAATAATCCTTTTTTGTATAGCACGATAATTGATGGAAAAAGATGTTTTAGTAGGTATTTTAAATTTTTGTTCCACGTGGAACATTCTTTAATATTTAAAAACACAGGGCTTATTAAAATTAAAGTATTTTGCTAAATTGGCAGCCTTAATTGTTTGGATGCTACTTTAGAAATCACTTAACATTAATTTTTGGTAATGCATAACCAAAGTTGCACTAAATTTGTTCTTTGACAATGGAAATCTGTTGATTCAGAAACCTCCTTAATAGGATAACAAGGTTCTCATTACGGTGGTTAAATCTCCACTCTACTT
>JAQUNC010000037.1 GCA_028717805.1 Atribacterota bacterium | reverse complement strand
GTCATCAAAGTTAAAACTTAAGCATATACCGCAATCAGAGCTTAAATGACGGGGCACCGGGATAAGCTTAACAACAAGCCCTTGTTTCTTTGCTAAACTTTCTGTTTTGATAGCCCCGCTGGTTGAATAAAAGATAACAACACCTTTTCGTCCTGATTCAGTCATTTTATTAACCTTTCTGTTTATTTCCTTTTGCGATTTTGCTGACAACCCTAACTGCCTTTTTTATATCCTCATTCGTATTAAAGATGCTCATACTGAAACGGACTGTTCCAGTGGGAAAAGTTCCTATGGTCTTATGGGAAGCAGGAGAACAATGCAAGCCAACCCGGCACATAAGATCATGGTCTTCATCAAGCTTTAATCCGATATCAGAAGGAGACTGATGCTGAATATTAAAAGAAACCACAGCTACCCGGTTTTCAATGCTGTTTTTACCGTATACGATAATCCCAGGTATTTCCTTTAAACCTGAAATTAATTTATCGGTTAAGGACAGCTCCTGCTGGTATATCTGTTTGATTCCTCTTTTTAGAATGTAACGAATTCCTGCATTCAGTCCGGCTATTCCAGCTATATTTGGTGTCCCGCTTTCGTACCGGTCAGGGAGGAAATCAGGATGGATTTCCGATTCTGACCGGCTGCCAGTCCCTCCGGTCTTGAGAGGGATAATTCTTTGGATATTTACTCTTTCTCCTATGACCAGTCCTCCGGTTCCTGTCGGTCCAAAGAGGCCTTTATGACCTGTAAAAGCCAAAAGGTCAATATTATTCTTTACTATATCTATCGGGCAGGCACCTGCTGTCTGGGCAGCGTCAACCAGGAAAAGAATATTGCTTTTTCTAGCTATTTCTCCGACAGACCGAATTGGCAGTAAAGTACCGGTAACATTTGAGGCATGGTTTAAGACAATTAGGGCAGTATTCTCTTTTATAGCTTTATTGATATCTTCTGGATCAAGGGTGCCATCAGCGGAGCAGGAGATAACCTGCACCTGAACACCGTTTTTTTCCAGTTCCCGCAAGGGGCGCATAACAGCGTTATGTTCCATACTGCTGGTGAGGACATGGTCTCCTCTATGCAGCAAACCCCTTAATACCAGGTTGATGGCTTCTGTTATGTTCAAGGTAAAGATAATTCTCAAAGGATCAGAGACGTTAAACAGCTCAGCCAGATTTTCCCGGCATTGATAAAGAATTCTCCCTGCTTCAATGGATAGACGGTGTCCCGAACGTCCGGGACTTGCTCCGATATTTTCTGTGAAATCAATAATTGCTTCTATGACCTCTTTCGGTTTAGGATAAGAGGTTGCCGCATTATCAAAATAGATCATGATTTTCCTTTCCTATTTGGTCATTTATTTAGCGATTGTTAATAAGTATTCTTCCTCTTGTTCCTTTACTTCTACCTTCCAGCCATTATTATTAGCCATGCGGGTGATGTTATCTTTGGCTGTTCCGGTATCTACCAATACCTGTAAAATACCTTCTTTCAGTTCTGTCAATTTATTCCTAACCTTTACCACCGGAAGTGGACAGGATAGCCCTCTTACATCAAATCTTTCAACCATTAAACTGATACCTCCTTTTTCTTTTTGGTTAAATCACTCATACTGAATCCAATTAATAGACAAAGAATCAATCCCACGATAACTGCCGCAGGTCCCCAGACACCTGGTCCGCTGCCGGAGCTGGCGGTAGCAAAATTGTGAGCAAAACCTGCGCCAAAAATCATGCCCAAAACGAATACTGCAGCATCAGTATCTCCTTCTCCGGAAAGAAAGAGCTGACGCCCAGGACAGCCACCGGTCAGCGTAAAGGCAAGTCCGGCTAAAACCATTCCTCCAAAATTCCAGATTTGATTGGTATGGGCAACAGGCTGTCCTTGAAATCCCGGATTAAATTGTCCTAATATGATATTGCTGATCCAGGCTGCTATCAATAAACTGATTACTCCGGTAAACAGGTAAGTGTCTTTAATCAGAAGAACATCCCGGGCAGCAGCTACTGTGCAGAATCTGGTTCTCTGGGCAACAAAACCAATAATTAAGGCAATCAGTAAGGCAATCAGGACCGGGGCATGTTGAGAGCCAGGACCTTCAGTACTGAAAAATACTGCTCCAGTGGACAATTGAGTTCTGAAGACCAGCAATAACCAAAGTCCAGCCATGATTGAAGGTAAAACCCAGCCTGCCAGAGGCCTGGTTCTTTTATTACGTCCCAGATTATAACCGGATTTGATAAAGAAGATACCAATAGAGATGCCAGCCACTAATCCTGCAATGCCGAAGAGGGCATTACCATCTCCGCCGGATAAACGCAGCAAGGCTCTCCAGGGACAGCCCAGGAAGACCAAAGATCCAATCATAGCCAGAAAACCTAAGACAAGGCGAATCAGGGGAGACGAACCTCCTCTGGGCTTAAATTCTTTGAAGACCAGGGCAGCAATCAGAGAGCCCAGGACAAAGCCTATAATCTCAGGTCTGATATACTGAACGACCGCTGCCCTGTGCAATCCTAAAGCACCGGCAATATCTCTTTCAAAACAGGCTACACAGATACCCATATTGGCAGGGTTGCCCAATTTTTGTAGTATAGTTGCCGCTATGCCGATAAAGGCTCCAGTAATGATGATTGATTTACGTGAGGAAAATAAATTTTTTAACATCAATGATTTTTCCTTTCCAATTCAGCTTTTATAATCTTATTTAATTAAAAAATTTGTTCAAATTAAAATAAATATAGCAAGCAAACGGGAGATTAATGGATAGCTTGTCAGCTATAAATGGGGCATACCGGGATGATAAAATTAAAATATTAAGGTGATTTGAAGTTGTTGAATAGTGTTTAATTTTAGCAAGGGGTTATATAGCCGACCGCTATTTTGTATTAAAACAACGTCAGCCAGGCACAAAGAAGACAAAATTAGGAAATCCAATTATTCCGAGGCTTTCATATTTTTCAGGATGTATTAAGAATTCCATAATTTACTTCTCTTTCAAAAAAATCAATAAAGAATTGAAGTGTTAAAAAGCAATATGTTCAATGAACTAATTCTATAGGAATTATTTTTACCTGTCAATGAGTTTATTTTTATTGTTGCGGTGACAGTTTTTTGGACAACTTATTGGATTGTACAACACGATATAGGTAGTGGCTTTTGTTTGATGTTCTTCTTAGTCTTAGGATGATATAGACATTTATCTGATTTTGTATTAATAATAGTAGTAATAGTATACATATATCAAATAAGGAGAAGTTAATGGAGAGATATATAATTGGCGCCAATGTGAATGAAATTGAAACACCTGCTTTATTGCTGGAACTTGATATACTGGAAGATAATCTTAATAAAATGGCAGACATTGTTAGAAAGAATAGGAAATTAATTAGACCACACTTTAAAACACATAAGAGTCCTTTTTTAGCACACAAGCAACTTGCAGCTGGGGCGATTGGGATTACTTGCCAAAAATTATCAGAAGCAGAAATACTAGCTAAATCCGGTATCAAGGATATTCTTATTACCAATGAAGTGGTGGGAGAACAAAAAATCAGAAGGTTAGTAAATTTGGCAGCTTATACTGATGTCAAAGTTGCAATTGACCATGAACAGAATGCGGCAGAGATTTCTAAGAAGGCTTTAGAAAAAGGTGTTATAGTAAATTATTTAGTTGAAGTTAATATCGGGATGAATCGTTGTGGGGTAGAATCAGGGGATCCAGCTGTACCTTTTATTAAGAAATTGCTAGAATTACAAGGTTTGAATTTTTTAGGAATTATGGCTTATGAAGGGCATGTTATGTTCATTGAATCTTTGGAAGAAAGGCGAAAAGAAACTGCGAAAGCACTTGAAAAGGTAAGCTATACCAAACAATTACTGGAAAATGAATCCATATTCTGTCCAATAATCAGTTGTGCTGGAACTGGTACGTATATGATTACAGGACTGCACCCGGATGTTACAGAACTTGAAGCAGGCAGTTATTTAACCATGGATAGCAAATATGAAACCATAGAGGGTGTAGGGGGCACTTTTAAAACCGCGCTAAGTGTGCTTACTTCTATTATAAGTATCCCAAGTAATGGTAGAGTAATTATTGATGCCGGGATAAAATCTATAAGTAAGGATTTTGGTATGCCTATCCCAAAGGATAATAGAGAAGAGCTTGAATTGTATAAACTTTCAGAAGAGCATGGGATGCTTAAAGTAAATAAGGATGCAAAGAAGTCCTTTACTCTAGGACAAAAAATAGAATTAATTCCTAGCCATGGCTGTACTACGATTAATTTGCATGATATTTATTATGGGATTAGATCTGGTATTGTGGAATGTGTATTGCCAATAGAAGGAAGAGGAAAAAGTTATTAACAAGAGGTGTTTTTATGAAAGCAGTTCGTCTTATAAAAATAGGAAAACCTTTGTTATAACAAAAACAATACCTTTGGATGCTTCTTCTATTAATGAAGTAATGGATAGATAATATGGAAATATTTGGAAGTGATGTACGAACTGTAATTTGCCCCTAAAAAACATTCTCCTGTTTGACTATTTCAAAAGGAGATAAAATGAAAACAGAAATCTATTATTTCTCAGGTACTGGGAATTCTTTACATGTGGCCAGGGAATTACAAAAAAGATTAACCGGAGCAATGCTGATACCGGTAATTGGTGCCTTGCAGCATTAGAGTCAAGAAAAAAACATAAGCCACAAAACAATTATTTATAATAGAATCAGGTTTTCAGGAATGATCACATAAACCATTTTCTTATTTATTTTTTACAAAATTCTTTAAAGAATTGATTTAAAATAGTAAATTTTGAAAAAAAAATATAATAGGGTGAATTAGTACTATTTCACTTTGGTGAAAATTATGGGAAAGGAAATTTTTATATTAAAATATTATAAGAATAACAAACAATATTGCAAGTTCGTGAGTTAGAAAAAAATAAAAAAGAAATATATACATTTATCAATTTTGCCTGGAAAATTTATCACAATGATTCCCATTGGGTTGCTCCGTTAAAGAATGATTTATGGAAGTCACTTCTCGGACAAGACTCTACCGGTAAAATAAAATGTGGTCCTTCTGCCTTTTTTATGGTTTGGGAAAATAATATTCCTTTAGGCCGTATTCTGGTGGGAATTAATCTGAAAAAGAACTTGAGAAGCAGCCGAAAAACAGGATATTTTGGGTATCTGGAGATGGTTAACTCATCTAAAGTATTGAAAGCCCTTATGGATTCTGCAATTGCCTGGCTTCAAAAACAGGATATCAAAACTATCATTGGGCCTCTCTGTCCAGATGATGATGTGGAAGACAGAGGTTTGTTGATAAAAGAGTTCAATACCCCCCCCAGTTTTGATGAATTACTATCATCCCCCTTATTACCAAAAGCTCTTAGCAGAATATGGATTGATTAAGGATACTGATTTTTATGCTTATTACTCAAATAATATAGCAAAACTTAAAACAAGAGTAGAAAAAGTGTCTGCTTTTGCTATGAAGAAATACCATTTCACAATTGATAAAATTAATATTAATCTATTAAATTGAGAGATTAAAGATGTTATGGAAATCATAAATAAAATTATTTATGATAGAAAGGAGGAGGAAAACGGATTCGAATATGCTAATCCGCCAAGCTATGAAGAATTTGCTTTAGAGGTAAAAAAATTTCTTCCATTTATTGATCCTGATTTAATTTATATTGCCCGTTCAGGAGAAAAACCTATTGGTTTTATTTTTACTTTCCCTGACTATAACCAGGTATTGAAAAGAATGAAGGGTAGTCTGTTTCCTCTAGGCATATTTAAATATTTATGGTATAAAAGAAAAATTAAAGGAATGAGAGGATTGGCTCAGTTTGTTATTCCGGAATTTCGCAATAAGGCAGTCAATGCTGCTATTTTCCAGCAAATCTTAGAAGTAGCAGGAAGGAAGGAATATGAATTTATAGAAGGTTCGCTCATCAGTGAAAACAATCTTCGCTCTCGCAGAGTCATGGAGAATGCCGGTCTTGTACCTTATAAGATTTACCGGGTATATCAAAAGGATTTTTAAGCCAAATCTTCTGTCTGACAAGATACTGTTTTTCATTCTGATGATCTTCTTTTGATTCGAACTCATTATTTCAGAATACCTTATGGTAGTATAATTAGGATTAGAAAAAATCTATATTTCTATTATCTGCAATGGATTCATCCAAACAAAAGATAGGAGTATGTTATGAAAAAAATCAGTCTATTGCTCATTATCACATTCATTTTATTCTATACAGGCTGCCTGGAGTATACACCTGAATTGACTCTCACTAATGTTGACTGGTACACTGGCAGCGAGTCTATCAATAACCTAACTTTCGGTTATGTCCATCTTCAGATAAGCGGTTCAACGACTGGAGGACGAGTGACTGTCATCACCTACGGAGATGGAGTCATTTCGGAACTGGAGCTCGATTTAGATCAGAATGGTAATTTTTCTCAGGATGTGGTTATCCAGTTTACCCACCTGGCTGATGATGAACCACGCATTTATAGTACCATCGTCACTGCTTACCAGGGTAATCGCTTTACCAGAATCACTCTAGAAAGTGAAGAACTGGTCTATTTATAATCATCTTGAAGTCTGGCAGGTGAATCAGTCGATGCTGCAAGAAAATGGCAGTGTAATCAATTGTCACCTGAAAGAAAGGAGCTGGTCATCACTGCTCTCGAGGAGAAAAAACTTTAGGTTATAACGGAGAATAAAAAAGATAAAAATTTCAAAGGCATTTTACCTGAGCTGTAATAAAAAATAAGGCCGTCGATGGCTTTGTGAAGCTTACCGCTTTTCCCAAAAGAAAGTTCATCAGCTGTCGTCTTGAGACAGACACTATAAAACTAAGAGCAATGGAAAAAATAGAGGGATAAAGTCTGATTGACACTCCAAGAATGAACGTTGTATACTAAAAAGGTAAAATTTCATAATAATTTTGTGTAATTTATCATCAAATTCTTCAGTGACCGAAGAAGAAAAAAAAGTTTACATACTTTTGTTTGTAAAATAAATAAAGGAGGGTATTATGAAGAAAAATTTAATTGCTGTTTTGTTTATGACACTTGTTTTTTCAGCGGTATTTTATGCTGGGGCAGTAGGACAGGAATTAAGCAGTGAAACAGAGGCATGGCTCAAGGAAGTAAAATTGGGACCATATACAGAGGATACATTCGATGAACAGGCACTGTATGAAGCTGCAAAGGCAGAAGGGGAGGTCAATATCTACTCCTACTCTTCAAGGGTTCATAAATTCGGCGAAACATTTGAGCAAAAATATCCCGGGATCAAGGTAAACGGATATGATATGGATTCTGGTGATATTGTAACCAAGGTGACCGCTGAACAGACTGCCGGCAATTATGTTGCTGATGTCATCTTTCTGAAAGATGTTGCCGTTGTGCATAATGTACTGGTGGCAAAAGGGCTTGCCCACAACTATATTCCGGCGGATTTAAAAGATACGATCCCTGAGCAGTACCAGGAACCAATGCTGGTTCACCATACCAGCATTCAGGGTTTTGTTTATAATACTGCAAAAAATACCCAGGCTCCCTTTGCCTCCCTCTGGGATCTGACAAAACCGGAATGGAAAGGCAAGGTCATCATGCCAGATCCGATGAAACTTCCTGAATTTGTTGAGATCTATACAGCCATTGTTGAGCATGCTGACGAGATGGCTGAGGAATATGAAAAAGTCTTCCAGGAAAAGATTACACTGAGCCCTGGGGTGGAGAATGCCGGTTACGAATGGCTTTACCGGATACTTAACAATGATGCCATTGTTTTGGGTTCCACTAATGATATCTCCAATGCAGTTGGACTTTCCGATCAGGACACTCCCCCGGTTGGACTGACAGCATTCTCTAGAGTACGTGATATAGAAAGTAATCCAAACCTGAAATTTGCTTTTGCGGAAAACCTCAGTCCCGTAGAGGGATTTGAAATTGAGGTTGTACAGCTTGCAGTTAACAAAACTCCACATCCTAACGCTGCTAAACTCCTGCTCCGTTATATGCTGGGTGACGAAAAGGGTGGCGAAGGATATGAACCTTATTATGTAGCAGGAAACTTCTCCGTTCGCGTGGATGTTCCCCCTGTTGAAGGAATGAAACTAATTACTGAGATTCCCTCATGGTCAGCTTCACCTGATTATGTCTGGTTAGAAGGGCAGAAGGTACTTGATTTCTGGAATATCAACCTTGTACAGTAAATTTGATTTATTAAAAGTCAGACAGCCGACTTAGCTTTTTCCGACTGTCTGACTTTTTAATTATAGATCTAAAGGGATAACAGAATGAGAAGACTGCAATTGTTAAAGGGTATATCTACTGTGAATTTGAGAACAGCTATCAGAAGAAACATTAATTATCTCCGTCAACCTCATATTATCATGACATTATTTTTACTAATCATTGTAACCATGCTCATTATCATTCCGGTCATTACCATGTTATACTCCACATTTATCTGGCAGACGGAAGATATCAGGCTTTCCAGAGAAGCAGATCCAGGTAGTTTTACTTTTTTTCACTGGAAAAGGGTATTTTCTTCAATACTTACAAATACAGTTCTATGGATACCACTTAAGAATACAATCATAGTAGGTATTGGTGTTTCATTTTTTGCCCTTCTGATTGGTATTTTTATGGCCTGGTTAGTAGCAAGAACGGACATCCCATACAAAAAATTCATTTCAGCGGTTGCTGTCATTCCCTACATGGTTCCTTCTTATATCCACGCATTAAGTTGGCTGACACTTTTTAAGAATGATAGGATAGGAGGGGTAACCGGGGTTTTTCAATCTCTAACAGGTATTTCTCCCCCAAACTGGATTTCATACGGTGTTTTTCCGATCATTGTAACACTCTCTCTCCATTACTATCCATATGCTTATCTTCTGGTTTCCGCTGCATTGAAGAGTATTGATTCAAGGTTAGAAGAATCAGGTGAAATCCTCGGAGCCACAAGAGGATATGTATTGTGGCGTATCACGCTTCCTCTGGTCATGCCGGCAATCCTTTCCAGTTTTATTTTAACCTTTTCTAGAACCATTGGGATATTCAGCACGCCTTATTTTCTGGGATCTCCGGTAAGATTTTTTACCATCCCGGTGCAGATTTATTCCAGTATTATCAACCGCAATTCTGCAACAGGATTTATCCTTTCCTTTGTTCTTATCGGAATATCTTCTTTCATTATCTTTTTGAATCAGCAGGCAGTCGGAGAGAGAAAAAGTTTTGCTACCATTGGTGGTAAGGGATTTACCATTACACTTACACCTGTGGGAAAAGCGAAGTCAATTATTTTACCGATCGTATTTTTTATCATCTTTATTTCAGTAGTGCTACCACTTTTACTTCTCACTGTAGAGACTGTTTCATTATATCCAGGAAGTTATTCACTTCAAAATCTGACATTCCATTTTTGGATTGGCAGAGGAGGTACTTCTTTTGCCGAGGGGGAGGCTGGTCTTCTCAGGAATCCAGCTATCTTAAAAGGTGCCTGGAACAGTGTAAGACTAGCGGTAACAGCTTCAATTTTAGCAGGCTTTCTGGGTATTTTCATCGGATATGCCGTTGTTAAAGGCCGCAGAGAAAGACTTCCGAAGGTGCTTGATCAGATCTCTTTTCTTCCCTACCTGGTGCCTTCCATAGCTTTCAGTGCCCTTTATCTATCTCTCTTCATCAAAAGAATAGGCCCCATTCCTGCCCTTTACGGAACATTTATACTCCTGGTTATGATTAATGCTGCCAAGGAGCTTCCTTTTTCCTCCCGAGCGGGAATATCTTCCATGCTGCAGATTGGAGGAGAACTTGAGGAAGCTGGTGAGATTGCAGGAGCTGGATGGGGAACAAGATTTCGTAAAATTATATTTCCTTTAAGTATCAGGAGTTCAGTTGCAGGATTTATACTTGTTTTTATAACTGTCATGAGAGAACTTGCCCTAATTATTCTGCTAGTAACGCCGGGAACGAGAACCCTTACCACAATGACCTTCCGATACCAGGAGCAGGGGTATGTTCAGTATTCCAGTGCCATTAGCTTGCTGGTGGTAATGATTATTTTTGCAGGTTCTTTTCTTGCCAATAGAATTGCCAAAACCAGTGAAATTGAATAATGGAGGAATTGATATAAATGAGTTATGTAGAGGTTAAAAATCTGACTAAAAATTTTGATAAGGTGACTGCAGTGGATAATATATCGTTTTCTGTGGATGAAAAATCTTTTCTGGTTTTGTTAGGTCCTTCGGGCTGTGGCAAGACCACCATCTTAAGGATGATTGCTGGCCTTGAGACTCCGACTGCCGGTGAGATAAGAATCAAGGATAAGATCATGTTTTCAAGTGAGAAAGGAATCTGTATACCTGCTAGAGAAAGAGGCCTGGGGCTTGTATTTCAGAGTTATGCCTTGTGGCCACATCTAACCGTTTTTGAAAATATTGCTTTTGGGCTTCGTGTAAAGAAAATGAAAGAAAGTGATATTAAAAAGAAGGTTCAGGAATCCCTTGCTTATATGCGTCTTGATGATATGTCTGAGCGATATCCGCAGGAAATGAGCGGAGGGCAGCAGCAGAGGGTTGCCCTGGCTCGAATGCTGGCCAGTGACCCGCCCCTTTTTCTGATGGATGAACCCTTATCGAACCTTGATGCAAAATTGCGAGATGAGATGCGGGCAGAAATCAAAACGTTCCACGCACATCTTGCTGCTACGACAATCTATGTGACACATGATCAAATTGAGGGACTGACCATGGCCAGCAATATTGCAGTCCTTAATAATGGAAAAATTGAACAGATGAATCATCCTAAACAGATTTATCATTTTCCGAAAAACCTTTTTGTTGCAGACTTTATCGGTACCCCCCGGATTAACCTGATTCATGGTAGATATGAAATAGCGGAGGATAAGGTATCAGTAGTGACAGAGAGTGGCGATGTTCTTAAAACTTCCTATAAAAAGATAAAAACTGCTGATAATAGAGTTGTCATGGCAATCAGGGCTGAAAGAATATCAATAGAAACAAATCCTGGTGAAAATAGGCTAAAAACAAAGATTAAAACTGTTCTTCCAGCGGGATCGGAAACAGTTGTGTATGTAGTTTATGGAAAACTTGAGCTTAAGGTATTAATGCAGAGGGAACAGGAGTTGAATCCAGGCGAGAGCGTATTTCTTCATTTCCCTGAGAATGACATTCTGCTATTTGATCCAGAAACTGAAAAATTGATACACTAGTGATGAGTTCCTTATTTTTTTACTACCTTCCTTTTAAGTATTTCCTCTTTTAGCAGCCTTTCTGCTTCTTCAATCAGCTCATACTCCTTACCGACAGGGATGGTAACCGCTGCGGCAATCGAATGGCAGGCATCCGCAAAGCCCCCAAGATTTATTGTTGCTTGGGGAAGAAAACGATCAATTCCGGGCATTTCTTTGTGCAGGATAGCCTTTGAAAGTTTTTTAGAAGTTCTCATTGACATTTTTGTCTGTCCCATAGTGATAGAGCCAAAACCGGGAATTAGGTCCGGGATTTTCTGATAGCCGGCAATATATTTGTTCTGATCCATAAAGTCCATTTCGGCAATCTCATTACAGAAAATTCCTATCATTTTTACGCCCATCGGTTTCAAACGTGCGTTGGTATCAAACCACTGAATATTGCTACCGACAATAAGTCCCCCCTTCTTTAGCCTTTCTATCTCACTGGAAAATATTTTTTCTTTTACTTTTTTTAAATCTTCAATAAATAACATATTTTCATCAGTAATGCCTTCTAAAAGCAGGTTGATAGCCACCTCGGGACCTTTGCTGTAATACCCAACACCACCGGCAATATCAAGCATGGGATAGAAAGATACCACATTCACTTCCCGGCTACCCAGTTTGATATAAAACTGTTCTTCCTCATAATCAGTCTCTTTGCGCATTAAACCGGCAATTCGAGCTTCCTCAAAACATTCCAGGTTAAAAGAATGAATCTGGTGCTCGCGGTAATAAAAATCGGCGATTCCTCCAAAGGCAGCAATATGAACTAAATCTTTGTTTCTAGGGTTAAGGCATACGGCAAAGTGATAGCAGACCACGGAGGCTGATATATCCCGATCTCCTTTATATCCAAAAAAATCAGGATTAAAGTTCAGCACCATGGGATCATCCGTTTGTTTTGCGGTATGGTGGTCAAGGATTAAGACCAGGTTTTTCCGATTATTGAGATCAGCAATGAACGGAGCTATCCCTCCGGCAAAATCTACAAAGACGACCATCTTTCCTTCGGTCCTAGCAAAGAGCTTTTCAAGTACAGCAGGATAGGGTTTTTCGAGGCAAAACCGGTTTATATTATAACCGGCTCTCGTAAATGCCTTTAACAGAATAGCACCGGACGTAAGCCCGTCAGAATCATTGTGATGAATCAGTATCAAGTCTCTTGAATGATATTCTTTCATCTTCTTGATCCCAGAATCAATTTCGTTAAAATATTTTTTCCTCTTGCTTCTGTTATGAAAATTAGGCATAAATATTTTTTCCTCTGGTAAGGAGTAGTACTTTTTATATCTCCTGTCTGTTATTCTAATCCTATCCTAAGCTTGCACTGCTGCCAAGAATCCTTCTCTTACCGCTTCAAGTGCATCTCTGGTTTCTACCGCATCTCCGACCACCTTTATTGGTACTTTCCCTTCTAATTCCTGAGCAAGAGTATTATTGGATTTCATACCCAGAGCCAAAACAACGGTTGCAGCTTTAATCTCTATAGTTTTTTG
This sequence comes from Atribacterota bacterium, assembly GCA_028717805.1. NCBI lineage: Bacteria > Pseudomonadati > Atribacterota > Atribacterota bacterium. Next base: position 9,854 of record JAQUNC010000037.1, on the reverse strand, counting down.
TTGACCGGTTTCACATTGTACGCAATCTATGTTGATTCCTTTAACTTTTGTGTCTGTGAAATATTCTATATTGTTTTCTTTAACTGCTTTCATTAAAAATATGCGACGGGTAAATTCTTCATCCCCGGCAATGATAGGCAACATTTCAACTATAGTTACCTGTTTGCCTAAAGAAGCAAGATATAGAGCAGTTTCACATCCAACCTGGCCACCACCAGCAACTACAACTTTATCTTTAGTGCTTACTTTGCCTAATAATACATCCTGAGCGGTAACAACATTTTCCCCGTCAATACCAGAGATTGGTGGTTTCAAAGGAATAGAGCCGGTAGCGATAATTATCAGATCCGGTTTCTCCCTGTCACTTGTTGCAGATGTATATTCTGTATTCAATTTAATATCTACTCCAAGTTTTCTAATTTGCACTCCTAACCAGGAAACAAATGCAGATATATCTCCTTTTGATGGCGGAATAGCTGCGGTAGCAAATTGTCCACCCAAATGGTCATTCTTTTCATAAAGAGTTACTTTGTGACCGGCTAATGCTGCTGTTCTGGCTGCTTCCAAACCGGCTGGACCTGCTCCTACCACAGTTATTTTCTTAGGATTTTCAGCTTTCTTAAATTCCTTTAAGTACTCGTATCCTAAAGTAGGATTGACCAAGCAGCGTATTGGTTCATTTTTAAATAAAATCTCCAGACATCCTTGTTGGCACCCAATACAAGGTCTAATGTCTTCATATTGACCATTAGCGAATTTATTTGGCAATTCAGGATCTGCAAGAGATGCTCTTCCCATGGAAATTAAATCTGCTTTTTCTGATAATAGTATACTTTCAGCCAAATATGGATCATTAATACGTCCAACAGTCATAACCGGAATATTGACCACTTTTTTTACTTCCTCGGCATAGTCTACAATCCAACCGGGATTGATATTCATAGGAGGTATAATGGCCCATGTACTTTCATAGGTACCTGCGGAAATGTGCAGCAGATCAACACCTTGTTTTTCCAGTCTGATGGCAATTCTTTTTGTTTCTTCTATTGTTCGTCCACCAGGAACTTTGTCATCTCCTGAAATTCTAAAGGCTATCATAAAATCAGGACCGCATTTTTCCCTGATATTTTTAATTATTTCTAAGGGGAATCTTATACGGTGTTCTAAAGAACCGCCATATTCATCACCACGTTTGTTTGAATACTTAGACATAAATTGAGCAATTAAGTAACCATGTGCTCCATGGACCTCAACGCCGTCAAAGCCAGCTTTTTTGGCACGTAAAGCAGTGTCGCCAAATTGCGAAATTATTTTTTTAATTTCCGGAACAGTTAACTCGCGAGGAATTTGACCTAAAACAGGACATGGTAACGGAGAAGCTGAAACTGGCTGTTCTCCGATGACAGCAGAAGTAGTTTGTCTTCCGCAGTGGTAAATTTGAGCAATAATCTTAGAGCCTGCATTATGCACTCTTTCGGTTAATTGCATATGAGATTTGATTTGTTCATCCTTCCATAAGCCGGTGGTCCAAAATCCTCTTCCTAATGGATCAACCGCATAGTCTTCGACAATAATCATCCCCCAACCGCCTTTGGCCTTTGTTTCATGATAAGCAATAAATTGCTCAGTAGCCATTCCTTCCTGGTCACAATAAACAGTTACCATAGGCGAAACGACCAGTCTATTCTTTAGTTTTATATTCCCGATTGAAATGGGAGTAAAGACAGGACTTGAATTTAATGTTTTCATAACTAACGCCTCCATAATTTTTATTTCAAAGACACTAAATTTCAGGGTCTTTGACAAATTGGAAAAGATAGGATACTTATAAAGTAAAAATATTTAGCAGAAAAGATACCATAAATGAAGAACTGGTTGGTTATTTTATAAAAATTATACTAATATATGACTTAGAAGTCAATTGGCGAATTGCTCTATCGGAAGATTGAGCTAATTACAAACAAGGTTTTATTGCTAAGAAGATTATAAATAATATCGGATTTATAAAGGGTAACACTATTCAAGTTATTTTGTTTGCTTTAACACACTTTATTATGGACTTAAAAGCTCCACCTTTAAAGATAATACTTATATTAATGAGTACTTTTTTGCTTGGCTATACCTTTGGATATGTAATGCACAAAAAAAGTGAAGAAAGCATAATACCTATTATAACAGCTCATGTCATTATAAATATGATATCAATTTTATTTTAATAGGTAAGAGGAGGTCGTATATTATTAAAGGCTTGATCAGTTTGCAGTACAAACAAACCAAGCCTGTAAAAGCGATCAACAATCAAAATCGAATATAACAAACAATCCCTTATGTGGATCTTACTTTTTTGTGGGATTCCACACTTTCCAGACATTTCCTGATAATGCTGGCGAAGGCTTTAGTGTGGTTCCACCTTCTGTCCAACCGGAAGGCATAACTTCACCTGTTTTCTGATGGTGCTGATATGCTTTGATCTGTCGCAGAAGCTCTGCAGGATTTCTTCCCACTGGGGGGCTCAAAACCTCAGCTGCTTGGATAATACCTTCGGGATCAATTAAAAATCTTCCTCGAACATTTACTCCAGCAGATTCATCATATACATCATACAATTTTCCGATAGCTCCTCCCTGATCTGAGACCATTGGGAATGGAATATCTTTGCCAACCATTTTGCTGAGCTCAGTTTCATTCCAAATTTTGTGTGACCATACACTGTCTGTACTTACCGAAAGTACCTCTACATTTAATGCTTGAAGCTTGTCATAGCTCACGGCTATGTGTGAAATTTCGGTGGGTCAGACAAAAGTAAAATCTCCTGGGTAGAAACATAAAACAACCCATTTGCCACGATAATCTTCTAAAGATACTTTTTTAATTTTTCCCTGGTGAAAAGCTGAACCAGAGAAGTTTGGTGCCTGTTTAGTGACTAACATAAATATCAACTCCTTCCTATTCCATATTATACTTATTAATAACATAATTCTATTATTAATAAGTATAAAAGTCAATGCGAAATTAAAGGGGTTTATAGTTGAATAAAGACAGGAGGGGATACAGAAATATAAAGGCTTGTTACTTTGCTCTAGGCTAATTCATATTCACCCAACAATAGCATCTATTTCACCGGATTTGATCATTTGAAAACCACTTTTCCAGTCTGGAATTATCACTATGTTTATTCCCTCATAATTACTTAAAATTAGTTCCCGATAAAAATCTTGTATCTTTAGTAAGAAAAAACAATTTTTGTTTCTATTTTTGAACATTGTTTGAAAAAACTAATTATACCTAATTCGTCAATATTTTGTAGCCAATTATTAAAATCAAGTGGCCAGGACTCATATTAGATATTATTTATGCAATTTCAATTGTGAAGACTTGAGATGATGTTTCACTTTAAATTCTGGAACAGGGGAGAGTATTTCATATCTTCTACGTAATTGCTCATGTTTCCACTAACATAATTCTATCTGTTTTAAGAAAAAGCTTTACACATGGCATGGGTATTTATAGTAGACAGCAAAATAAAGTAAAATAGTGATGATTTCTTGTATATAATAGCTAAAATATAAGAGTATAAGAGCAGTAAAAGGCTAAGGATTAAGATTTATCCACATATTTTATTAATAATTTCTTCAAATTTCTTATGAATTTCAAATCTTTTTACTTTTAATGTTTCAGTTAATTCACCTGTTTCCACACTAAATTCTCGTGCAAATAGAGCTAAACCCATCACTGTCTCATAGGGGTTGAATCCATTTTCTCTGGATATCAGTCTTCTGACTTCTTGCTGGAATAGAGAAATAATTTTGGGATCTTTTATATATTCACTTAGATTTTCAATTTTTGTTTTTTCTTTTGCCCAAAATGATTTTAAATTGTCAAAATTCGGGACAATAAGAACTCCCAGGCGAGGCTTATCCTGGCCTACTACCACAGCCATATTTATAATCTCACTTTCCAGTAATTTTTCTTCCAGAGGCTGGGGCTCAACATTTTCTCCCCCTCTTAAAACTATGGTATCTTTGGACCTGCCTACCAATTGCAAATATTTTCCGTTTTTTGTCTTTCTTCCTAGATCGCCGGTATTAAACCAGCCATCCTGGATAACCTCAGCAGTCTTCTGCTCGTTTTTATAATAACCCTGCATAACCATTGGTCCTTTGGTTAAAATAATACCAGTTTGACCATTGGGTATTTCTTTTTTCAGGTTATCCTTATCAACGATTTTTATTTCAGCCTCAGGCATAGTAACTCCTACAGTAGACATAATCCGGGCATTGGGATTTCGGGCAGATAAAACCGGAGAGGTTTCAGTAAGCCCATATCCTTCACAGACAAAAATTCCTGCAATGTCAAAGAATTTATCCACATTATCCGGTAGCGCTCCACCACCGCTGATGGCAAATCTTAGTTTTCCGCCAGCAACTTCCCTGATTTTCTTATAGACCAGCATATCAGCCAATTTGTATTGCCATCCCAATAAAGCCATGGTCTTTCTGGCTTTTTTTCTCTCCTTTGGAGTAAATTCCAATTTGTCAAATAGCGGAAGGGCATTATTAGCAATTTTTTCTGCTTCTTTGTACCTTGCTCCTACACCAAAAGCCCAGTCAAATATTTTCTTTTTAATTGTGCTTCCTCTTCTAGCTTTTGCAACAGCTCCTTGATAAACACTCTCCCATATTCTCGGAACGCTGGTCATTATAGTCGGCTGCTCTTGGGCAAGATCAGGAAGTAGTATTTGTTTAAAAGGCTTACTATAAGCTGTTGAGGCGCCAACAGTTAAGGATAAGTATTCTGCTGTTCTTTCAAAGATATGCCAGGAAGGAAGAACCGACAAAAACCGGTCATTTCCATTTATTTCTTGAACTGGGGGCATTACCCGAATATTATGAACAAAATTGGAATGAATCAACATAACACCTTTAGGATCTGCTGTCGTTCCTGAGGTATAGATGATGGTAGCCAGGTCATCTTCCTTGATCCTATCAGCAATTTGTTCAAATTGATTATTCCCTTCCTTTAATAGCTCCTGTCCTTTTTGGCAAAGATGCTGAAAAGAATAAATTTTAAAAGAGTTTTGCTGATTAAATTCTTTATCGATAGTGTGTACTCTTTGTAGAATAGATTCTTTGATAAAATCAGCAGGTAGATTATCTTTTGATTTGTCTAATACCTTTTGATTATTTTCCAGGTATTGTTCAAGAAACTTTTTAGCATCTGGTGATAAGAATAGAACAGTATTCTGATGCCTTATGAAATTATTTGCCGCCTGCTCAAATTTTTTGCTGATACTGTTATTTTCAATATAGGCAATGGGAATACCCCATTCCGGGGCTTCGTCTTTTTCGCAAAAGAGATTGATTTTCTCCAACAAAATTACATTTTTAATATCCGGTAATGACCGTGGCATTTGCAGGAAATTAGCAAGCTGTTTTTCTCCTTCTAATATTGCTGCAGTGGCATCAGAATGATTAAGTTTAAAATATATATCTTTCGGCGAACTATTCCCGCTGCAGGGAACATCTACTGCTCTGAGATGTATAATGGCCAGGTCCGAGATAATCCATTCTAAGCGGTTTTCACTAATCAAGCCGATATGGTCTAATTCTTTTATGCCGATATCAAGTAAACCAGTTCCGAATGATTTTATCCTCTGGTAGAAATCCTCATAGCTAATAGGAACAAATTTATCACCTTCTTTAACTTTAAAAGCAGGCTTTTCTTTATATTTTTTAACGCTCTCTTTGAGCATTTCAGGCAAAGTTTTAAAACTACTCATTATTATTTCCTCGATCCATATCAAAATATTATCTGGTCATATAACTAGTTAATATTTTTTATTATCATACCATTAATGTCAAACTTTGTTACAAAAAGTGAATTATCCTTATATTATCAGGTGAGAAAATTATGGAATGATGTCAATAGGGAAATAAAAAATGATTTCCAACAAACAGATGATTTTAGAAGGCTTATATCAGTCTATTGCCAAAATACTTAATATTATGTAAAATATTTTAGCAATAATACATCTACCTCATGAAAGGGAGACAAAACAAGATGCCAAACTATAATTATGAATGTCAGGATTGTAGCTATGTTTTTGAGGTTACTGCCTCCATAAAAGATATGGAAAAGGGAGATTTCTCCTGCCAGAAATGCGGCAGTAAGAATACAAAAAGATTATTTGACGGATTCGGCTATTGTAATCGAAATGGCAACAGCAATATTCCACAAAATCATTATTACGCTCCTACATGAAGTAGTGGAAAGATTTGTTCTCTGTAAGAGGACTATTAGATAATGATTTGGGTCTTTGAGGGCTAGTTCTCAGTATTCACATTTTAATAGAGAAACAACAAATGCTGAGCCTGACTCTCTTCATTTTTACCTTGAAGAAGTATTAATTACTTTTTTAGATGTTAAATGTTTTCTTTGGAAACTGGAGACTACCAGTTTCATATTCAGGAGGAACAAATATGAATGATATACAAATCATTAACCTGACCCCGGAGAATATTGCAGATTATGGTGTTTACAGTTATAAGGATGTGCAGAAACACTTTTAATTAGATGCCCCTTTTACGCACCATGTTTAATTCTAAATAAAAAGAAGAGATGTTCATGAATATACAAAAATTACTAAAAGAAACTGAAAACCCGATACCTTATGTTATGGGGACAGATACCATGTGGACAGATCAGCATATCTCTAAAAAACTGTTAGACCTGCATCTAAATCCTGGCATTGGAATTGCCAGCCGTACATTCGAGGCCATTGATGATACGGTAGATATGATTGATAAGACGATTAAGCCTGGCTCAAAAATTTTAGACTTAGGTTGTGGTCCCGGACTTTATGCAGAAAGGTTAGCTAGAAAAGGTTACTGTATAACAGGGGTGGATTTCTCAAAACATTCTATTGATTATGCCAAAAAGGAAAGAGATAAAAATCAATCCAATATTCATTATATTAATGAAAACTATTTGAACCTGGTCTTTGAGAATGAATTTGATCTGGTTATGATGATTTACTGTGATTTTGGAGCTTTAATTCCGAAAGAGAGAAAAATAATGATTGAAATAATAAGGACAGCATTAAAACCAAAAGGGATTTTTCTGTTTGATTCCATTAGCGAAGAAGAAGTTAAAAAAATGAACTTTGGGACTTCCTGGGAAATGACGGAAAGTGGTTTTTTTAGTCCGGATCCATATATTTGTTTAAATAAAAGTTTCCATTTTCCTGAAAACAAGGCTACATTAGATCAGCATATTGTTATTATAGAAAATAGTCCGGTGAAATTGTATCGCTTCTGGAATCACTATTTTGATATTAATGATGTCAGACAATTATTCCTGACTAGAGGCTTTTCAGCAATCACTGCTATTGAGTCTCTGCTAAAAGGTAATGGGGCTTATAATGATGATAGTGTTTGTTTCTATGTCGTAAATAAATAAAGAAAATTACGATTATGACTCTTTTAACTGTTAAAACACTTCTCAACTTTAAGAAAAAATAAAAAGATTATAATAGAATAGAAGGTTAGAAATGGATAAAAAGTATTACCAGGCTAAAGCAGATGAATATCTGTATCGGATTTGTAATGTCAAACCAAACAGGCATACAGGGTCACAGGGCAATAGGGATGCCACAGCTTATTGTGCTGATATTTTACAAAAGCTTGGTTATACGGTTGATACAAAACCATTTCATACCCTGGATTATAAGTTTAAATCAGTAACCTTAACCCTGGGAAATAAAAGATTTCAGGTATATCAAAGTCCTTATTCTTTGAGTTGTCATATAAAATCCGAATTGGTAAATGTATCTACCGTTACAGATCTGGAGAATATTGACTGTAATAATAAAATATTGCTGATGAAGGGTGAAATCTGTTCAAAACAACTGATGCCTAAAAATTTTGTTTTCTATAATCCAGATGAACATAAAAAAATAATTAATCTTTTGGAGGAGAAAAATCCGGCTGCAATTATCACTGCCACCTCAAAAAATCCTGACCTGGTAGGTGCTTTATATCCATTTCCTTTGATTGTAGATGGAGATTTTAACATTCCCTCGGTTTATTGTACTGACTTCACAGGAGAAGAAATTTCAGCATATTCTGGAGAGCAGTTTGAACTGGATTTGCAGGCAGAACGCATTCCGTCTACTGCATGGAATGTAATAGGATTGCCAGATAAATCTTATGAGGAAAAAATTATATTTTGTGCTCACATTGATGCCTATGAAGACAGTCCGGGAGCTTCAGACAATTCTTCCGGTGTAGTCGTTTTGCTGTTGCTGGCAGAGATGCTCTTACAATATAAAAAGCCCATTGGGGTTGAACTTATTGCCTTCAATGGAGAGGATCATTATAGTGCAGGAGGACAGATGGATTACCTGAAACGTTATGGAACTGATATCAAAAATATCCGATTTGCGGTAAACATTGATGATGTCGGTTTTAAAGATGGGAAAACAGATTTCTCGTTTTATGAAGTTGATAATAAATTACAACAGAAGATATCTACAGTATTAAATAATTATCCCGGACTAAAGGAAGGGGAGTCCTGGTTTAGTGGAGATCATATGATATTTGTGCAACAGGGTCGCCCGGCAATTGCCCTCACCTCAGAAAAGATGCCAAAACTGATGGCTACCATAACCCATACCAAAAAAGATAAACCGGAAATCATTGACACTCTCAAGCTTGTTGAAATAGCAGAAGCATTAAGCATGATTGTACAATAGGCGCACTTAAAAAATCTTTTACAGAATTCAATAGATGAATTATCTCCTAAAACAGCTGCGTATGCTACAAAAAAACTTCAGACTCTTTTTCCAATAAAATATTTATGAAATATTATTGACTATTGTGGTCATTATAGTGTATCATAAAAATGACCACTCTGGTCAATAATGTTTTTTGTTCTGAATTTTGCGTAGAAAAGGAAAAGAGATGGCAATTATTTATTCACAATTTCATAGCCTGGAATCAGAAAAACAAGAACGTATCATTAACGCAGCTCTAAAAGAATTTGCCCGCAATGGTTACGGCAAGGCATCCACAAACGAAATTATCAAACAAGCGGGAATCTCCAAGGGCTCATTATTCAATTATTTTAATAATAAAAAGGAACTATACTTATTTTTGCTTGATTATGTAGAAAAGGTGATTAAAAAGATCTACGCTGAAGTGGATTGGAATGAACCGGATTTCTTTACCAGAATAAGACAATTGGGATTGGTAAAGTTTAAGATTTATAAAAAGTTTCCACACGCATTTAATTTTCTTAAGGCTGTATCCCATGAGTATGCAGCTGATGTGAAGCCTGCAATTAGCAAACTTAAACAGGACTTGATTGCAAGTGGCCTGGAAAAAGGCTATCAAAATATTGATTGGAGCAAATTCCGGGAAGATATTGACCGTGAAAAAATGATTAATATAATTAACTGGACCATGTTGAGCTTTGCTGAGCAACATATGAATGAACTTGATTCCATTGAAGATGTTGGAAGGGAAATCCTCAGTGAATCAGATGAATATTTTGAGATTCTGAAACAGTGTTTCTATAAAAAGGGGGAACAATAGCATGTTTATTAATGTCTCTGATTTAAAGAAGACCTACACAACGGGTATAGTTAAAAATGAGGTTTTAAAGGGTATAGAAATAAAATTAGGAAAAGGAGAGATTGGCGTCATTCTTGGCCCCTCAGGTTCGGGTAAAACCACCCTGCTGAATATCATTGGTGGTGTTGATCGGGGTGACAGCGGAAAGGTTATTGTAGATGAGATTGAAGTAGACAAGTTGAACGATGAAGAATTGACTGAATATAGAAGGGAACACATCGG
>JAQUNC010000036.1 GCA_028717805.1 Atribacterota bacterium | reverse complement strand
TAACGCCAGCTTAGGAGGGGTACTGCTTCTGGATAAGATAATCAAAAGAGAACAAAATCTTGATTTATATCAAGGTGGACGGGAGTTAGAAAAAGAGTTGAGCGAAATTAAAAAAAGAGACTAATTGATCTTTTAGTATATAATGCTTTTGCTAGAAGAGGCTGGATGATTTCCAATCAATACTGGATCCCGGGTGTTTTATCCCCTCTGGCAATTATGGGTAAGTATTACATGTATTACGGGAATGCCTTCCTTCCTCCTTGTGAACTGGGTAAGGCAAATGCCAGATGTTTTGAGCAAGAGCTAATGCTGGACATGCTTAGTATTTGTTGCTTTCATCTTAGATGGGCAGAAGAAATGGTTCCGGATATTATGGGGTCTTTGTTTAATATGAAGGACCAGTTTCTGAAAAAAGTACATGAGACTACCTACCATATTAATAGCTGTAATTCCTCTTTTTTTTGGGAATCGGAAAGAAATATTGACTTTATATATTATTTTTTGCAAAGAAAATACACTATTGATGGTGAAAAGAGTAAAGAACTGATAAAATGGATAAAATTTTTTGAAAAAGATAAAAAAGAGGCTGCTTTAAATTTTTGGTATGAAATACAGAAAGGAATTACTGAATCTTGGGATAAAATTCAGTGCTGATTTTAAACAAAATACTAATTTGAATTTTAAAAATAAAATGTTTAGGATATTATCTTCAGGAGATATTAATGGGTAAGCTTTGGACGAACATCGGAACATCTGGCTGGCATCATCCGTACTGGATAGGGAATTTTTACCCGGAAGATATTGCCAGGAGGGATATGCTATCTTATTTCAATTCCCACCTTACTGGAAATGTGATCTGGAAAGGTTAAGATTATTTATGGAGGAACTGCCGGCAGATAAGAAGTATGTTTTTGAATTTCGTGAACCAAGCTGGTGGAATGATTCTGTTTCTAATTTATTAAAAGACCATAAGATGGCTTTTTGTATCTTCAATTTATCTGGAGTTTTATCTCCCGAAATTGAAACAGCTGATTTTATATACCTTCGCCTGCATGGTTCTGATAAGTCGTATCAAGGCTGCTATGGTGAAGATGAATTACAAAGATGGGCAGATAAGATAAAAAAATGTACCCAGAAACAAAAGGATGTTTATTGTTATTTCAACAATGATCAGGAAGGTTTTGCGGTAAAAAATGCCTTGAGATTAAAACAGATATTAACTAATATAGGAAATTTCTTTATTTAAAATGTACCTGAAAATAAATTTAGTTAACCATAAAAATCATGTTCCTGGCAGGTGACAACAATTCACTAAAATGGTTTCGTCTTGTATTCTATAATTAAAATAATTTAGTAAGGATAAAGGAGAAAGATTATTATGAAAAAATTATTTTGGTGGCTTACCATTATATTTCTGTTTTTATCATATACCGGAGAGTTGACTGCTGAATTGAGACAGGATAAGAAACAGGTGGAAGAAGATTTTGGGTATAAAATAGACAATTATAAGGCTGATGGAATAATTTCCGATGGTGAGTATGAAAACAGGTCAGTTTATAGAGATCTAGAGATTTACTGGAGCAATGATAACAAATATCTTTACATGGCTTTAAGAGGAAAAACAAAGGGATACATCTCTATTGGATTCCAACCGGGATCTATGATGAAGGATGCTGATATCATTATGGGTTATGTTCAGGATGAAAAGGTAGAGGTATTTGATCAGTATAGTACCGGTAATTTCGGACCACACCCTGCTGATGAGGAATTGGGTGGAAGTAATGATATTATATCGTATGGAGGGGAAGAATCAAATGATTATACTATCATAGAATTTGTGCGTTTATTAAAAACTGAAGATAAATATGATCATGAGTTGAAATCGGGTAAAAATAAGATTATCTGGGCTTATTCCCATCAGGATAATCCTAAAGCCAGCCACGTAATCCGAGGTTATGGCGAAATTGAAATAACTTTAGATGAAGAGAGGGAAATGCTCAACCTCTAAAAATTCTAATAGAAATATGGGTGGTCTACTTATTAATAAATTTTTAGCAATGGGTAATCTTGACAAGAAAAAAATATTTTGTAAAATTTTTAATAGTGAGGAGAAAAATTATTTAAAATCAGGTACCTATGCAATATAAGTTTAAAAAATTAAATGAAACAATTTAATACACTTTTGGGGAAGCCTTAATTTTAAAATGAAGATAAAAATGATCAAACAAGATATAGGAGGTAATATTTATGAATCAAAAAATTAAAGGTTTTTTATTTTTTAACACGGTCTTTTTAATAGCTATTTCTTTGCTTTCTTTTTCTTCCCTGGCACAGGTAGAACAAGGTGAAAAGTTAGCAAGAGATTTTCTGATTTACAGTCAATTTTCCAATTTAGTATTGGAAGAAGGGCAAAGCGTTGATCTTGATGTCAAGTTTATGAATCAGGGAACACAACCGGAGGAAATTATAATTGAACTAATTACCGACCCTGATGCTGAGGATTGGGAGGTGCTTTTACGTAACGAAAGCTGGCGAGGCTTTAAAGTTAGACAGATTAATCTTCTCCCTGATGATCCTGAAAATAGTAAAGCTCTAAATCTGCATATTGAAGCACCCGAAGAGATTAAAGAAGAACAGAAAGAGTATATTTTCACTATTAAAGCAGAAACTATTGATAGGCAGCTTATGCGATCTCTGGATATTGTAGTTGCCGCCACGGGCAAAGTAGAAGAAGAACAGAAAGAAGAGACTAATGAAATCTTATTAAGTACTAAATATCCGGTGATGGAAGTCGCATCTGGTAAGACAATGAAATATGAAATTGAAGTGAAAAATCAGACTGAGGAGGATCAGGTGATGGATTTTGCAGTCGAACTTCCTCAAGGCTGGAGAGCTTCAATCAGTCCCAGATGGAGAGAAGAAGAGAAGATTTCAGCCATAAAGATCAATAAGGCAGGTACGGAGACACTCTTGTTAACGATGACTCCACCCTTTACTGCTGAACAGAAGGAATATGAACTGAGACTTATTGCCAGAGCGGGTGAGCTGGAAAAGTCTCTTGATTTGAGAGCAGTTGTTAGCGGAACCTATACCCTGAGTCTGGGAACAGAAACCGGTAACTTGAAACTGACTACCGTTTCAGGTGAAGAAAAAGAATTTACCTTTTATATATGGAATGAAGGTTCTGCCTCTATAGATAATATTGCCTTCTATGGCACTGCTCCTCAGGGATGGGAAGTAAAATTTAATCCGGAAAAGATGGTCGAATTACCCTCTATTGTGCAGACTCAGCAACCGGAAAAAGTTACCATGAGTGTCAATGTTCCCCAGAATACGGTACCAGGTGATTATATGATTACAGTTAATGCAGCTGGGACCCAGGATCAGAAAAAGATTGAATTTAGAACCACGGTTCAGGTTCCTACCAAATGGGGCTGGATTGGAGTGCTAATTATAATTGCTATTCTGGCCATCTTAATAGGTATTTTCCTGAAATTGAGACGAAGATAAGGGGAATAAGAAAATGAAACCAACTCAGACCATATTAGAAACCAAAAATTTATCCAAAATATACAATGGAACACTGGTGGTTGATAATCTAAATTTAATGATAGAAGAAGGAGAGATTTTTGGCTTTCTTGGTCCCAACGGTGCTGGCAAGACGACTACTATTTTGATGATTCTGGGATTAACAGAACCCAGTTCAGGAGAAGTAAGCGTTTTTGGATATAATTCAACCAGAGAGCCCTTGAAGGTAAAAAGAATAACCAGCTATCTTCCAGAGAATGTTGGTTTTTATGAAGATTTAACTGCCTGGGAAAATTTAGCCTATGTTGCCCGCTTGAATCGTATTCCTGAAAAAGAGGCCAGTGAAAGAATTGAGGAAGTATTAACCCTGGTAGGATTAGCAGAGGTCAAAAATCTGGAAGTAGGAAAGTTTTCTAAAGGTATGAAACAGAGATTGGGATTGGGTACTGTTTTTGTAAAAAAACCCAAATTAGCCATATTAGATGAGCCTACTACCGGAATTGATCCTCAAGGAGTAGAAGAAATTTTAGAATTAATAACAAAAGTAAATCGGGAAGAAAACATAACTATCTTTTTATGCTCTCATCTTCTTTACCAGGTGCAACAGATTTGTACCAAGATAGGAATTTTTTCCAAAGGTAAAATGGTTGCTATGGGTTCATTGCCAGAGATAAGTAAAAAAATATTAACCAAAAAAAGCAATCTGTTAGAGATAAGTTTTAATGATAACCAGGATGCCTCTCAACTAATTGCCAGTATTCAAAAGTTAGATGGTGTCTTGAAGGTAGAAAAGAGGGCAGAGGATATCTCACTGGAAAAAATCTATACTAAATATTTTCAGGAGGGTAATTAATCATGTCAGGGTTAAGCATTGTTTACTGGAAGGAATTGGCTGATTATTTAGGCAGCAGGAAATTTATCATACTTTTTCTAATTGTAGCCCTTAGCGCTGGTACCATTATTTATGTCATGCACCAATCGGTAGGAAGTGACGTAAGTCAATTTGTCGGTGAATACCTTTTTCTGAAACTATTTACCTTTTCTGCTGGGACCCTTCCTTCCTTCATTTTTTTTGTCAGCTTTTTTGGTCCTTTAATCGGAATTATCTTTGGATTTGATGCTGTGAATAGTGAGCGTTCCGGTGGGACGATGAGTATGGTGTTATCACAGCCGATTTATCGAGATGCCCTGATTAATGGCAAGTTCTTAGCTGGAATAACTACTATTGCGGTAATGTTAATCAGCATTATAATGATTATTTTTGGTCTGGAAATGATAGTATTTGGAATTATTCCCACTATGCAAGAATTAGCCCGAATAGGATTATTCTTCCTGTTAAGCATTGTTTATATTGGATTCTGGATGGGTTTGGGAATTCTTTTTTCTATCGTTTTCCGACAGACAGCAACATCTGCTCTGGTATCAATAATGGTATGGATATTCTTTTCCTTTTTTATTCTAATGGTTGCTAATGTCATTGCTGATCAGATGGTTCCTCTGGGAACTGATGCTACTCTGGAACTGGTAGCCAAAAATGAAGGCATTAGGAATATGATATTAAGAGTATCACCACTTATCTTATTCCAGGAATGTACAACTGCCATACTAAATCCTTCCATCAGGTTTTTTGGCATTACTACTGCCTTAAAGAGTCTGGAAGTAATACCCAGTCCACTTAGTATTGGTCAGAGTATTTTAGTGGTTTGGCCGCAGTTTGTTATTTTAATAGCATTAATATTAATTTGTTTTGCTATTTCTTATGTGGTGTTTATGCGCCAGGAAATTCGTTCTACTTAAGCTTAAAATTATGGTTTAAGATAATAAATTTATTGTTTTTGCTATTAAAAGAATAGATTGAGGAAGTGATACTATAAAATTTTCACCTTTTCAATCTTTTTGAGTAATTTTTAAATTATTTTTAGAAAACATACATCCACAATAATTTTGACGGTAGAGCTGGTATTGGTGAGAGAGAGTGATAGATCTCTTGAAACCGCCTTTCTTTTTAAAGTCACTGAATAAATATTCCAGTTGGTAGGTAGAAGCAATATTATAGCCAAGCCGGTTAATTAGCTTAGCATTTTTATGAGGACTGATAGTCAGGGTGGTGGTAAAGTAGGAGAATCCTGATTGAGAAGCATGTTGAGCTGTTTTTTCCAGACGCAATTCATAACACTTTAAACAACGTTTTTGACCCTCTTTTTCCTGTTCCAGACCCTTTATTCTTTGAAAAAAGACATCTGGTTCATAAGGACCAACAATCAAATTTACTTCATTCTCTACCGGGAGCTTCTTAATAAGTTTAATTTGTTCCTTTAATCTTTTTTTATATTCAGCTTCTGGATAAATGTTAGGATTATAAAAGAAGACAGTTACTAAAAAATAAGTAGATAGATATTCTATTACATAGCTACTACAGGGAGCACAACAACTGTGAAGTAAAAGTTTAGGAGAATATTTATCCTTTTTTATATCATTAATTTTTCTATCCAACCATTGCTGAAAAGACACTATTGATAAAGCATTATTGTTCATCTTCCTAACCATATCATATAAAGAGCATAGACTGCACTGATAATAGCACCAGGGATTGAAACTGCCTGGTCAAAAAGGGTTATGGCTAAGGCTGCAGCAAAGCCCCCATTTTTAATAGTTCCCAATAGAATCATGCTGATTGCCTCACTCTCTTTTAGGTTTAATTTTTTAAAAATCAATTGAAGCAGATAAAACAAGGGAAAAGTAGTTAGAAGTGCGATTAGGGAAATCATGATCAGATTATGATAATTCTGGAAAAAGCTCACTTGATTTAAGCCAATTACAGTGGAAATAACTATAAAGAAACCCCAGTTAACTATGGTTCCTTTCCATGATTTTAGAAAAAGGAGAATCCTTTCTTGTTGTAATATTCTGGAAAAGATAATTGGTAAAATAATCAGATAGAATAAATTGAAAATTAATTGGGAGACTGGAAAATTTTGAGCTTCGGTAAGTAAAAGCAGCAGGGTAGGAGTAATAATTATTGCCGATAGATAAGCACCAAAGGTAGCAAATAGGGATAATAATACATTACCGGATAGTATGGCTGAAAAAGGAATGATTGCTACTCCGGGTGGAGCAGCCGCAACCATAATCATACCTATTCTTAACTTAGCATCAGGAATAAAAAGAAAAGTGAGCAGGATAATAAGAGAACTTAATAAGAGGTAGTTCATTAATATCCCCATAAGAAGTGGTCTGGATAGCTGTTTCCATTGTAACATATCTTTGGTAGATATGTCTGATAAGGATACTGTCATTACCAGAGCCAGGGCAGGAATGGTTAATGATTTGGTATATTGTGCCAGGTCAGGCAAGAATAAGCCCATGACAAAAGCGAGTGGTAGAATAAAATTACGATTTTTTAAAAAACCTAGCATTGATGACTTTCTCTTCTTTCTTTTTCAGGATGGAAATACAAAATAAATAATATTGCTATAACGAAAATATTTTGTCAAAGAGAATCTCAATTATTATAATATAAAATCATTATTAGATAAAGATAACATATTCCAATCTATTGCCTGGAATCAGAATTTATTTGAATTTCTGATACTATATAGTGTTCTTTTCTAAATAAAAAATGATATATACTCAGACAGATTTTAAAATAGATTATATAATTCTTTCTTTTTTGTACCTTAGATAAAAAATATATCTTGTTTTATAGATCAGATATTCAAGGAATTACTGAATGGTAACTTATCTTATCTTTATTTTATAGTGTAACCTATGTCCTGAATCAAAAGTGTTACCCATGTGTTGGTTAAATACGCTATACGGTATACTATATACTAATATATACAGGGATTCCCCAGAGGAATTATTCTCGCTGAATATCTTGGATTATTAGTAAAGATAGAAAAGGGGGAAAGTTGAAACAACCTGTTTTAGGTCATAAAAAGATAATTAAAGGATTGATGGGCTCTTTGATTATCGGAATCTCTGTGTTTTTAATAGTTTTGTTAATTACCATTGACAGGAATACTATCAAGAGCTTGCAACATATGGATGAAAAATTTCTATTATTAGCAACAATAGCTATTTTTTTAACTGTTGTGATTGAAGCTTTAAGGATACAGGTAATTTCACAAGCTATTGGAGAGACTATTGGTTTCTGGATCTCAGTAAAGATCTTCTATATCAGTTTTTTTCTAGGCGGTATAACTCCATATTTTTCTGGTGCTATTCCGGGACAGGTATTCTTATTTAATCAACACGGTATCTCTGCTGGCAAGGGTATGTTAATTGCTACCATAAGACCAATTATAAAATCTATTATTTTTCTGGTTATTGCTCCAATACTATTTTTCCATTTCAGGGACATATTAGAGGAATATAAGCTATTATCCTGGATTTTGCTGATTATAGCTATAGGTTTTTCAGCAATGGTTATATCTGTTTTTGCACTGTCAGTGAGAAATCCTCAAAGATTGGAATTGCTACTTAGAAGGATAGAAAAGATAACCTTTCTACATAATTTTTTTTCTAAACCAGCTGTCCAGCAAAGATGGGAAGTAATAATATCACAGATTAGATTGTTTCAGGAAAGTTACCATCTCTTATTAAAACATCCTGAAGAAATGTTGCTGGCTTTTCTTTATACTTTGTTGTACTGGTTAATTAACTTTTCTATTGCACCTCTACTTTTATTAGCAATGGAAATTCAATTAGCTTTTACCCTGGTGATGGCAATACAAATTTTAATTTTCTTTCTTTTACCTTATTTGCCCACTCCCGGAGGAAGCGGTGCTGCTGAATTAGGATTTATTTCTCTTTTCTCTCTTTTTGTGCCCTCCCATCTACTGGGAATATATGTTGGAGGGTGGCGGTTATTTACTTTTTATCTAAATATAATAATTGGTGCTCTGTTAAGTCTAAGTTTATTAAAAGATTGGATGGTGAGAAAATAGGGACTTTAATTTAAAGTAATTATTTAATTAAGGACCGGAATAAAAAACTTTATAAATTTTTATTCCGGTCTAATTGAATTTATTTAAGGTTTTTCCTAGTATAGGAATTTTTTGAAATTCCGATATCAGGAAAGGAACTTTGTAAATAAAAAACAAAATATGCTAAATTATTTTGACCATTTTTCTAGTAGTTCCTTTGCTCTTTTACTGAAATAAGGATGGTCACTTTGAGCAGCTTCATTTAGGAGTTCAATAGCCTGTTTCTTTTTTCCACGGTCTTTTAATAACTCGGCATAATAGACCAGCCCCTGGGGATTATCTGGAAAGTATTGAGAATACTCCTCGAAATATCTTTGGGAAGTCTTTTCTTTTTGATAAGGCCAGGGCAGTTGATGCCACATTCTTGCTAATGCCAGTATGGGTCCGGCGTCATCATACATCTTATCAATATCATAAGCCTTTTCAAAGGCTTTTTCTGTTTTACTTCTCAAACCTTCCCTGATAGCTTTCAGGATACTAATTCCATCAGAATAAGTACCAGCGCATAGACCATAATAATAATTTCCTTCTACTTTATCTGGTTCCATCTTCTTGGCAGTTTCAGCAAACTTTAATCCCTCTTTGCCGTATTTCTTGCAGATATCTTTCCAATCAGATACTTCTGCTTGCATGGATAAATCAGCATATTCTCTTAAAATCCTGGCCATTTTCCAGTTAGCTTCATAACTATCCGGATTTTCTTCTATTGCTTTTTGGTAAAGGGGAAGAGCCTGTTTAACACTTTCCAGGTTGTCTTTTTGGTACACAGCATCTGCCTGAGCGAGATAATCTGATGCTGTAACAATACTTGAAAAAAGTAACAAAAATACTGGGAGAATCAAAAATAAAATTATTATTTTTTTCATAGAACCTCCTTTTTAAGGAAATAGACTTAGTAGTAGCTATTAATACTTTGTATTATATCAAAAATTTTATGACAGTCAAATTAATTTTAAAGATAAAAGAAAATGGTTTTTTCTGTTTTTACTTAAGAGATAATGATATAATTTTTATGCATATCACTAGTTTAACTTTTTAGAAAAATGTATATATATTGCATTAATATTTGAATAGAACAAAAAATATGATAGACTAAAGTAGATTTCAGCCACAAAAAGTAATGTTTCCTGAAGTTTCTTTGCTTACTATCTTTATAAGTATTGCTTAAAAAAAAGATTGAAGGAGAAGTGTATGTTAAAAACAATATCGGTTAATACTCATAACCGAACAGAAATGTTGGACATTACCGCTAAAATTCAACAAGTAGTTCAGGAAAGTAATCAAAAGGAAGGGCTTTGTTTTGTTTTCGTACCTCACACTACTGCAGCTATAACCATTAATGAAAATGCTGATCCGAGTGTATTGGAGGATATACTGCAAGAGCTGGAGAAAGTAATTCCGTTTAAGGATAATTACCGTCATTTGGAAGGTAATTCAGCAGCTCATATTAAATCAAGTCTGGTGGGATCCTCAATTTCAGTTATTATAGAAAACGGTCAGTTAAAATTAGGAACTTGGCAGGGGATATGTTTTTGTGAATTTGACGGACCTAGAACTCGCAAGGTCTGGATTAAAATAATTTATTAACCAATTAACTATGAATAATAAAAATGAATTAATAGAAGAAGAAATCCTGATAAAAGGAACCATAAAAAAATTAGTCTTCCATAATGAAGAAGATGGCTTTGTTATTGCCCGTATTGATATGCTGGAACCGGAAAGGAAAGAAATGGTCATAGTGGGTAAGATGGCTGCCGTAAGTATAGGGGAGATGTATCAATTTAAAGGGAAGTGGAGTGTAGATTCGCGCTATGGATTACAATTTAATTTTGATGATTATCAAATACTTTTACCAACTACCTTAGAAGGTGTACGACGATATCTCGGCTCAGGATTAATCAAAGGTGTCGGTCCGGCAACTGCCAGCAGAATAGTAGAACACTTTGGAGAAAAAACGCTGGAAATAATTGAACAAAATCCGGAGAGACTATGTGAAGTAGAAGGGATTGCTGAAAAGAGGATTCAGATAATTAAAAAGTCCTGGCAGGAACAGAAAGAAATTAAAAGAGTTATGCTTTTTTTACAATCCTATCAGGTTACTACCGGATACGCGGTGAAGATATTTAAACAATACGGAACCAGAGCCATTGAAAAATTAAAAGAAAATCCTTATTGTCTGGTAGATGACATATTTGGGATTGGTTTTAAGATTGCCGATAAAATTGCCCAAAATTTAGGGATTATTAGCGATTCGCCAGCCAGAATTAGAGCTGGAATTAAATATTGCTTGAATGAAAAGGCAGGACAGGGTCATTGTTTTGTCTACCAGGATGATTTGTTAATAATGACAGGCGAATTGCTGGGAGTTAATGAAAAATTAGTGGAAAGAGAATTGGCACTGTTAAATCATAATAAAGAGGTAATAATCCAGAACAAACAAGTATGGTTGCCGATATATTTTAATGCTGAAAAGGAAATTAGTCAGAAAATTATCAGCCTAATTCGCTCCCCACAACAATTAACCCAGCTCAATATTGACCAGAAAATAGGACAACTGGAGAAGAAATATAAGATTAACTTTGCCCAGGAGCAAAAACAAGCCATAAAAGAAGTTTTACTTCATCGTGTTTTAATTCTAACTGGTGGTCCCGGTACCGGAAAAACCACCACTACTATCGGATTAATTGAATTATTTGAAGAGCTTGGTTTAAAGATTGTACTGGCTGCACCAACCGGAAGGGCAGCAAAAAAATTAAGTGAAGCTACTCGTAGACCGGCTAGAACCATTCATCGTTTACTGGTTTACAATCCTAGAGAAAAATGTTTTACCAAAAATGAGCAGAATCCTATCAGGGCAGATGCAGTTATCCTGGATGAAGTTTCTATGATAGATGTTCTGTTAATGCATTGTCTGTTAAAGGCGATAACAGAAGATACTTTTTTAATTTTGATTGGAGATATTGATCAATTGCCATCCGTTGGTCCTGGGAATTTATTAAAGGATTTTATTGATTCTGGAGTGATACCGGTAATACGGCTAACACATATTTTCAGGCAGAAGGAAAAAAGCCTGATTGTATTAAATGCCCACCGGGTTAATCAGGGTCAATTCCCTATCTTAAATAGTAAGCAGGAGAGGGATTTTTTCTTTTTAAAAGAGGAAAATCCAGAAAAAGCTGCTCAAAAAATAATTCAACTATGCACATATCGGCTACCCCGCAGTTATGGTTTTGATCCTATTCGGGATATACAGGTCTTAACTCCAATGTATAAAGGAGCTGTGGGGGCTGATCAATTGAATAATTTGCTGAGGAATGCCTTAAATGCTACCGGGAAAAGCGTAAAATACGGTCATCAGCAGTATAAAATAAACGATAAGGTAATGCAGGTTCGCAATAATTATGATAAAGAGGTCTTTAACGGGGATATAGGTAATATTAAAGAGATAGACTATGAAGAACAGATGGTTAAGATACTATTTTATCGTCGGGTAGTGGAGTATGATTTTTCTGAATTAAATGAATTAGTCCTGGCTTATGCCATTACTGTCCATAAGAGTCAGGGAAGTGAGTATTCGGTAGTGGTTATTCCTCTTTTAACGCAACATTTTCTTTTATTACAGCGTAATTTGCTGTATACAGCCATTACTCGTGCTAAGAGATTGGTAATTATTGTGGGTACCAGTAAAGCATTGTGGATTGCCATTAAAAATAATAAGACTATTCAGAGAAATACCTTTCTTAAGGAAAGATTACAGGAGATGATACATATAGAAAATGAGAAATCCCTTCAAGAATGAAAGGAGAATATTATTTTGATAGATGAGAATATATTAAAAGAACTGACTATAAAAACTGATACTAAAATTATTCTGGTAGTGCTGGATGGCATAGGTGATCTTCCCAATAAGGAAGGGAAGACTGTACTGGAACAAGCGACCATACCAAACCTGGATCAATTAGCAGCTCGGTCAATTTGTGGTTTAACTGACCCTGTTTCGCGTGGGATTACACCTGGTAGCGGACCAGCACATCTATCTTTATTTGGATATGATCCAATTAAATATCAGATAGGAAGAGGTGTCCTGGAAGCGCTGGGCATAAATATGGAATTGACCTGTGATGACCTTGCCTGTCGGGGAAACTTTGCCACCATTGATGAAAACGGTATAATCACTGATCGTAGGGCAGGTCGGATTTCTACCGAAACAAACCAGCAGATATGCGCATTATTGCAAAGGGAGATAACTGAAATTAATGAAGTAAAAGTTATAATCAAATCTGGTAAGGAACATCGTTTTGTAGTGGTATTCAGGGGTAAAGGACTGGAAGATGGTATTTCAGATGCCGATCCTCAACTTGTCAGCCAAAAAGTGAAATATGCCCAGGCCTTAAGACCGGAGAGTGAAGGAAGTGTCCAGATAATTAACCGCTTTATAGATAAATGCCTGGAGATTCTTAAAGGACATCATCCGGCTAATGCTGTACTTTTAAGAGGAATAGCTAAACATCCCGGCTTGCCTGCTATGAGTGAGCGGTATAAGTTGAACCCGGCTGCTATTGCTAATTACCCCATGTATCGTGGTTTAGCCAAGCTAGTAGGTATGAATATTCTAAATACCGGAGATACCATTGCCGATGAATTTATTACTTTAAAGGAGAAATATCGGGATTATGATTTCTTTTATCTTCATATCAAGAAGACTGATAGTTATGGGGAAGATGGAAATTTTGAGGCAAAGGTTAAGGTCGTTGAGGAAGTGGACCGCTATATCCCTGCTTTATTAGAACTGAATCCCGAAGTATTGGTAATCACTGGTGATCATTCCACCCCGGCAGCTCTGGCAGCTCATAGCTGGCATCCCAATCCATTTCTACTTTATTCCCGCTATATTCGAGTAGATGATGTTAAGACCTTTAGTGAAAATGAATTTGTCAGAGGAGGTCTGGGGAGGTTCTCAGCAACAGAAGCCATTCCCCTAATATTAGCCAATGCCCTGAAACTGAATAAATATGGGGCATAGGATGGTGTGATTAAGGCAATAAAATAAGAGCAAGAAAATAAATAATCTGGTTTTCAACTGATGAGTATAGAAATTGTACTTTTACCGGAAGAGTTACAGAATAGAGATATTAACAACTCTCTGGTGGTTATAATTGATGTATTAAGAGCTAGTAGTACCATTGTTACAGCTTTAGCAGAAAATGCGGTTAAAGTTATTCCGGTGTTTTCACCAGCAGAGGCAAGAAAAAGAACAGCTAATCTATGTTTAGAAAATGTACTGTTATGCGGTGAAAGAGGTGGGCAAAAGTTATCTGACTTTAACCTGGGAAATTCTCCATGGGAATATATCAGCCCTCAGGTTAAGGATAAAGTTGTTTTCTTATCCACCACCAATGGCGTGAGAGCCATAAACCTGACCAGTAAGGCTAAACAGATTATCATTGGCTGTTTCTTAAATATCCAAGCTGTTATCCAATATTGCCAGTATTATTCTAATAGTGTTTTGCTGGTCTGTGCTGGGGATAGAGGAAATATTTCTCTGGAAGATACGGTATGTGCCGGTATGATAAAATATTTAATTGGAGGAAATGACTGTAATCAAAGTAGTAATTACCTTTCTTCTAATGATGATTCTCAGATTGCCCTCCTTTTATATGAGCAATTTAAGGATAATTTACTGGAAATGTTGCAGACCAGTATCTGGGGTCAACAACTTATAACGATGGGATTTAAAAAGGATCTTATTTTTTGTGCCCAAACAAATTTATATAATGTCATACCGATATTAAAAGAGGATGGTCTGATTATTGCCGAGAATAGGGAAAAGATATAAAATTATTAGTATTCCAAAGGAGAAATTAATGAGGAAGCATCTTTTTATTCCTTCCAAAATTGATTATGTGAGAGGTAAACGTCCTCAGGTCAACTGTATTTTATGTGCTATAGTGGCTCATGACAGCAGGGTGGTTGATTCAAGTATTTTTAGTAATGATTTAATGACAGTAGCTGTAAATCTTTACCCCTATAATCCCGGGCATTTAATGATATTCCCTAATCGGCATATTGTAGATTTTGCAGAATTATTTCCTGAGGAAGTAAGGGACATGCATCACCTAACTGTTCTATCTATAAAGATATTACAGAAAATATATAATACTCAGGATTTCAATATAGGTTATAATCTGGGAGAAAGCGCTGGAGCTAGTATTCAGCATTTACATCAACATATTGTTCCCCGATACAGGAATGAGTTAGGTTTTGTTGATATAATTGGAGGTGCAAAAATTTTTGTAGAAGATCCAGCACAAGCCCTGATAAAATTAAAAGAGGCTTTTTTAAGAGAAGAAAATAATAGAGAAACTGATTAATTTACTTATTTTTTTCTGGAAAAATTTATAGACCAGGAATAAATATATGAGAATAAATTCATATCCAAACGCGGTACTCTTTACGCACAACACACTAAGATATTTGGCCTATGTTATCCTAAATCTAATATGAAAGGGATTTTCAAGAGGGTGAATATCCCTTTGTTGTATTGTAATATTTAAAATAATTTAAAAATTAGGAATAATAAGATTATAAGAAAGATGGAAAGGAGAACCATAATGCAATTATTAAAAAAGCTCTGCGAAGCCCCCGGCATATCCGGTTATGAAAGTCAGATAACTGATATTATCCAAGAAGGACTGAAAGGTATTTGTGATAAAGTGGAAATTGACCGACTGGGTAATGTTATTGCCCTAAAAAAAGCTACTAAGAAAGAAGAGAACTCTAAGGCTAAAAAAGTTATGCTGGCTGCGCATATGGATCAAATAGGATTTCTGGTAAAGTCTATTGATCAAAATGGATTTATAAGATTTGCCGTTGTTGGTGGATTTGATCCCAAGACTCTGGTTGCCCAGAGAGTGATTATACACGGCAAAAAAAGGGTAATTGGAGTAATCGGTTCCAAGCCTATTCATGTTTTAGAAGAAACAGAAAAGAAAAAGGCACCGGCTATGAAGGAATTTTTTATTGATATTGGTTTAGAGAAAAAAGAAGTAGAAGCAATAATTCAACCAGGAGATGCCATAACTTTTGATAGAGATTTTGTGCAGTTGAATGATAAGATGGTAACTTCCTTAGCCCTTGATAATAGAGCAGGGGTCTATGTCATTATGGAGGCAATACGAAGGGTAAGAAATCACCATGTAGATATTTATGCAGTGGCAACTTCTCAGGAGGAGGTAGGTTTGAGGGGGGCAACAACATCTTCCTATGTTATTGAACCGGATATTGGTATTGCGGTAGATGTAACCATGGCTCTGGATACTCCAGGTATTAGAGAGGAAGAAAAAGGGTGTGCTTTAGGAAAAGGAACTGCCATTGCGGTGATGAACTCTTCTATGATTGCCCATCGTGGATTATTTCAATTCTTAAAGGAGCTTGCCGAAAAGAATAATATCAATTATCAAATGGATGTAATGGAGAGAGGGGGAACCGATGCTGGTTCCATTCAAAAGAGCCGTCATGGAGTGATTACCGGTGGCATTTCTGTGCCCACCCGTTATATCCATTCAGTAGTAGAGATGTGTCATATTGATGATATAGAAGCAACTATTAAATTGTTAGTCTATTTCTTAGAGAATGTCCATTTAGCTGATTTTTTTAATTTATAATATTTATTACCTTTATTTTCTTATGACAGATACTAAAAGCAATCAGAATATCAATATCAGCAGTCAGTTATGGTCAATGCACCAAAGTCTTTTAAAATTTTATGGTCCTTTGCATTGGTGGCCTGGCGAGACCGAGCTGGAAATAATGATTGGAGCGATTTTAACCCAGAACACTAACTGGCAGAACGTGAGTAAGGCTATAGAAAAAATAAAAGAAGAAGGGCTGCTTGATGTGCAAGCCCTTCTTCGTATTAAGGCAGAGTATCTGGGGAAATTAATCAAGTCCTGCGGTTATTATAATCTTAAAGCTCAGCGACTGAAGAATTTTATCAGTTTTTTCTATAATAAATATGATGGTTCGGCAGAGAAGTTATTTAGTCGCAATGGACAGGTGTTAAGAGCAGAGCTTTTAAATGTAAATGGCATAGGACCTGAAACAGCTGACAGTATCCTACTATATGCCGGTAAAAAGCCTATTTTTGTAGTTGATGCCTATACCAGGAGGATATTCCAGCGACATGGCTATTTCTCCCATCATGAAAGCTATGAAGATATTCAGTGTTTTTTTATGTCACACCTGACCCGCGAACACTCTTTGTATAACGAATTTCATGCCCAGCTGGTGATGGTGGGCAAGGAGTACTGTAAGAAAAATAATCCCAGTTGCCCGCAATGTCCCCTATTTTCCTTTTTGTAACGGAATAATTTTTCACCATTGAGCTTTTTCTCTGAATCAGATAGAATATTATTAATATTACTTGATTATTAAAATGCTGGTAGAAAAAAATAGCCATTTTTATGATGAGATATGGATGAAAAAATTTTTCAAAGCGAAATTCTCTCTGAAGAGGATAGCAATCTATCAAATTTTGCTACTAAGAACGATGATGCTCAACGAAAGGTGCCAATAGACCATCCTCTAAGAGGACCTTTTGCCCGGGATCGTGATCATATTTTATATTCCGGGGCATTCCGACGGTATATTGGCAAAACTCAGGTTATTTATAATACCGCGAGCTTCGATGAACAACTGGCCAATCGCAGTATTCATACCTTACAGGTTTCTCAGATTGCTCGTTCTATTGGGAAGGTATTAAGACTCAATCTGGATTTAATTGAAGCAATTGCCCTGGGACATGATCTGGGTCATGCTCCCTTTGGACATGATGGAGAAAGGTTCTTACAGGAAATAGCCCAACAACATGGATTAGGTCTATTTTTTCATAATGTACATAGTTTGCGAGTGGTAGATCAGCTTTCTGATGCTAATAGAGGAATGAACTTAACCTTCCAGGTGAGAGACGGAATTATCTCTCATGATGGAGAAATAAATGAAGTAGAAGTAAAACCTGCTAAAGGAAAGAGGGAAGAGGATATCCAGGATTATATCTGCCTTAAAAAAAGAGGGGAACAGGCCATTACCTTCCCGGCTACTTTAGAAGGATGTCTGGTTCGTGTTACCGATTCCATTTCCTATATCGGTCAGGATTTTGAAGATGCGGCACGTATTGGTCTTGTAAAAAAGAGTGACTTACCAGTTAAGGTTAAAGCAGGATTGGGAGATAATAACAGTGCCATAATTAATACTCTGGTGCATGATATCATCACACAATCTTATGGAAGGAATGAAATAAAATATTCCCGGGATATTGCTGAATTTGTTTTTCAATTAAAGAGATTTAACCTGCAGCATATCTATGAAAATAAATTGCTCAAACGAGAAAGAGAGAAGATTAAAACAGCATTTTTTTGTTTATTTAACCATTTCGTACAGGATGTAAAAGAAAAAAAGATTGATTCGATTGTATTTCAAGAATGGATTTTGAACAGAGGTGAGGACAGAGGAAAAAAGTATTTGAGTGAATATGCCCCGGAAGAAGTGGTAATAGATTACCTGGCTTCTATGACTGACCGTTATTTTCTTGATGCTTATCATAATTATTTTTCAATAAAGAACAATAGATTCAAACAAGATGATTAAAACAAGTTCTATATAAAACCGAATATACGGGGTATTTCAGGGATTTTTCAAGGGAAGAATTCCTTTGAATATCCTGAGGACATTTAATACCAGATATTATAATTCCTCAGGACCCTAAATAAAAAATAGCAGGTCTATAATGTAACCTATGTCCTAAATCAAAAGTGTTACCCATCTGTTGGTTAAATATAAACCTTTAACGACTAAACACTATATGCTAGATACTATGTACTATATACTAATTAAGTAGTTATTAGAAATATTTGAGGCAATCAAAACTGACCATATTTTTTTAAAATTTGCTTGCTATTGATAGCATAGATATATAGTATGTTATTATAATAATGAAATATGGATAATAAAAAACTGAGATGATATTGAGCCTGGAATGAATTCTGGATAAGGAGTGCGATATTTGTCTATCAAAAAATATAATACTTATTGTTTTAATCATCACCATAAGGAAAAAAGAGAACTAAAAACAAATAGTAAAATCTTATTTTCTAAGCGAGGATTATTATCTGTTATTGCTATTACTATAGTTTTAATACTGGCTGGAATGAAGTTATTTTTAGATATACCGAAAATTTCGGAAAGATTATCAATATCTGGAGAAAAGTCCGAAGAAATATTTTGGCAGGCTGCGAAAAATGATTCGGAATTTGAAGAACCAAATATTAGTGAACCGGAGAAAAAAGAATCAGCAGAAGAGACTACCAAATATGAGGATGAATTTAGCGCGGTAGCGCTCAATCTGGAACGACTGGATTTAGAAAGATTGAACCTGAGATATCAGGAAGTTAATAAGGAGATGGATATTAAGAAATTTTCCGGCATGCTGAATTCAGGAGAAACGGTCTATGAACATCTGGTTAAGGCAGGAATTTTACCTACTGAAATTCTACGTTTAGGTGAAAAGGTGCAATCCATAGTTGATATCAGTCGATTAAACGCGGGAACAAGATTTGCTGTTCATTATAATAGTGAGGGCAAAATAGTTCAGTTTGATTATCAACCTAATCAGCTGGATACCTATTATATTAAAATTCCTGATAATGAACTGAGTCACATAGAGGTGATTAAGGAAGAGATATTCCGGGAAATTGTCTGCATTGAAGGAGAGATTGAGAGTTCACTCTATCAAGCAATGATTAATCATTGTAATTCTGGCCAACTGGCAATTCAGCTGGCAGAGATTTTTGCCTGGGATATTGACTTCCTGACAGAATGTCAACAGGGAGATACCTTTAAAATTCTGGTGGAAAGGTTATACCGAGGAGATTTTTATCGCTGGGGGGATATTATGGCAGCAGTTTATGAGGGAGAGATGCTCAGTTCCCATACTGCCGTTCTTTTTCAGGACCCTTCCGGAAATATTGACTATTATGATAAAGATGGCCGTTGCCTGAGAAAGGCATTTTTGAGGGCACCCCTTAATTATAAGTACATCAGTTCCCATTATACCGAAAGCAGATACCATCCTATCTTGAGAATATGGCGTCCTCATCTGGCTATAGATTATGCCGCTCCTACCGGAACCCCCGTAGTAGCAATAGGAGCCGGTACTGTAATTTCCAGATATTATGATAAGGGGGGTTATGGAAATTATGTGGAAATAAAACACCCCAATGGCTATGTTACCGGTTATGGTCATCTTTCAAAATTTGCCCAGGGACTGCAGGTAGGAAAACGGGTAAATCAGGGTGAGATTATCGGTTATGTGGGAGCCACGGGACTGGCTACCGGACCTCATCTGGATTTTTCCATCAGCAAAGAAGGGAAAAGAATTAATTTTCTGGAATTAAAATTACCACCAGCCAGTTCGGTAGGTACAGAATACCGGGAAGATTTTGACCTGGTGAAGAAAAATTATCTTTCTATTTTAAAAGAAGAGTTATAGTTTTTTACATTTCTTGGTTCTATAGATAAAATTACTATTAAATTAGGAAGGAGAATAGAAATGAAACTGAATAAGTCAAGAATGGGATTTTATCTCATAATATTATTGGCCATATTATTTCAGCTGATTTATGGCAGTAGCTTAGCACAGCAGGTAAATATTTTTAGTGATGCCACACCGGAGGCAGTAGAATATCTAGAAAAAGCAGTAGAGAAGATGGAGGAAGCACTGGCCACCTACCAGGGTGCCAATTATCCGGGGAGAAAGTTGTGGACGGAAGCAATTGATTTAGCACAACAAGCAATAGCCGTAAATCCGGATTTTGTAGAAGCGCACTATTACCTGGCTTTAATGTATCAACATACCAACTGGTATTATCGCGAAGCAGAACAATGGAATAAATACCTTAGCTTTATCGAGAGGACTGATTTGACCTCTCCTCAGGTCAAACAAAACTTAGCTCATGCCTATTACCGTTTAGGTTATACCTCTTACGAAAAAGGAGATTACGAACAGAGTCTTATTTATTTTCTGAATTCCATTAAGGAATACCCGGATTTAATTGATTCCAATTATTGGGCTGCTAGAGTGTTTTATGAAAACAATGATTTGGAAAATTCCTTATTCTATTGGCGTAGAGTGCTGGAATTAGATCCCAATTATCCCCGAGCACAATATTTTTATGATAAAGTAGATGCTTCTATCAAGTATGGTAAGGAAGCATATAACTGGTATGAACAGGGTTACAATGAATATGAGAAAATGAACTATGGTCGTGCTATTGATAGCTACCGGGAGGCAATTAGATTAAACTCCAGATTTGTTGAGGCTTATTACTGGCTGGCAAGGGTCTATTTTGATACTGGTGATTATCAGCAGGCCATTCGTTATTATAGGCAGGTACTGAACCTACAACCTGATAATACCAGGGCTGATTATTGGTTAAAAGAAGCCCAGAGGAGATTAGAAGGAAAAAAATAAATTAAGATGCCAGGGCATTATCTTCTTAATTAAATAAAATAAATTATAAGATTAGGAAGTGGTTTATTTTAAATAAAATTTACTCCTATCTTATATTCTTATATCTTACTTGTTTTCTAGTGAAAAAAGTGGTATTATATTAAGAGGATTAATATATCTGTAAACTTTTTTGATTATTTTAAATTTTTTTATTGAATTAATGTCTAAAAAATATTCAATTAGGGAATAATTTTAATAAAAATAAAATTATTATATTGAATATACCATCAATTCTTGGAAAAATAGTTTAAAGTAAGAAATACTATCTTCTTAAAATTTTAGCAGAATAATAACAGATTATAAAAGAGGTGATGCCTATCGCATGAGAAATAAAAAGTTGAAAAAGGTAAACTGTCCGAAAGGACAGGACGCAAAGTATTGGATCTAAGGTCTGTATAATCCTACAGACTATGATTGCCAAACTACCGACTTTTTGTTATTTATATTTACCCCTGCAGGTTACACCTGAGGGGTTTTTTTGGGATGTTAAGTAGTAAAAAATATAAATAATGAAAAGGAGAATTTATATGAAAGATTTACGTTTATTACTACCTTTATTTTTACTGATTCTAATTATTTTCATCTTTACCGGTTGTGGAGGAGTTATCCCCTCTCCCGGTACCACAGATGACTTTACCACTATAAGTGGCCAAATAAAAATGCCTCTTGATTGTTGTACAATCCTGCCTGAAGAGGCTAACAGTATTTCCAAAACTGCAGAAACCTGTGATGAATCAGACCTATGGTCTGTTACCCCGGGTGCTATCGTAGAGCTGAAATCTGCCGAGAAGGGTAAATGCAACAAAGTACTGGATACCACTATTGCCGATGAAACCGGTAACTATGTCTTTGAGGATGTTAAGCCCGGACTTTATATTATCACTGCCTATTGTCCGGTAGAAGATGATAAAGGATTTCTAACTAAAGATGTAGCCGAGAAACTCTCAGGACAGGCGCTTGATGCCGGTATTCCTGATTGTACCTCTACTGCCTTAGCCCTGGTCATCGAAAAGATAAACGACTGCTATGATGAACATTATCAATGTTTCAATAAATATAGTGAAGCCTATAAAATGGTGAAAGGTATTGCCCAAGATATTGGTACTGTCGATATTTCGGCAATCATTAGTCATGATGACTTTGGCAGTTACTGTGATGAAGAAGGCGATGATCTTGTTGATGTAATCTGTGCCTGGCCTTGTTGTATAGGACCTGGAACTACCGGAGGCGGTGGCAATATTACGCCAACACCTACCTACAACCTGAAGATGGCGGTAGAACCAGAGGGGAGCGGAATAGCAACTGACAAAACCGGAAAAAGCCCATACAGGAAAAATACTGAAGTAAATATTCTAGCAGCACCCAATGAAGGCTGGAAGTTTACCGGATGGACCGTAGCTGATGATACAAAGAGCCTAAGCAGAGCCCCTGCAGGTTCTTTTACTGATGCAAGCAAAGCCAATACTACCTTTACCATGCCTGCTAATGATGTAATTGTTACCGCCAACTTTGTAGGCCAGTGTGCTGGTAATACAGCTCCTGTTATAACCGTGCCGGATAATGCGAAAGTGGATCCTAATCCAACAGAACCTTACACCTGGACTGTCACTGCCACAGATACTGATGGTATTTTAGGGACTTTGACATTCAGCTTAGTTAGCGTATTACCGGATCCGACCAATAACTTCACAATTGATGCCACCACTGGAGTAGTCAGCTGGGATCCAACCTGTGAAGATATAGGTGACGGTAATACTACCTATACTATTACTGTGTCTGTGTCAGATGGATGTGCTCCCGATCAAGGTAGTTTTAAGATTACTCTGCTTGCAGAACAGTGTGAAAACTATACTGTAACATTTGATAAAAATCATGAGGATGCAAGTGGATATACTGAAGCAGATCCAAAGACAAAATCTGTCCTGTATGGTAGTAATGTAGGCACATTACCCACTGCTCCAACCAGAACTGGATATACATTTATTAACTGGAATACTCAACCCGGTGGCGGTGGAACTGAATTCACAGCTACTACTGCAGTAACCGATGATATTACAGTATATGCTCAGTGGGAAGATATTTTAACCTACAACGTAACCTATGATGGTAATGGTAATACCGGAGGAACAGCACCGGAAGATTCTACTGATTACCAGGAGGATGACGAGGTGACTGTACTTGGTCCATCAGACTTAGTGAAAACAGGTTATACTTTTAGTCATTGGAATACAAAATCAGATGGCACCGGAGAAACCTTTTATCAAGGTGATACATTTGATATGCCTGGTAATGATGTGACCCTCTATGCCCGTTGGAAGGCAGATATCTTTGATGATTTTGAACCGCTAACAATTGC
>JAQUNC010000035.1 GCA_028717805.1 Atribacterota bacterium | reverse complement strand
CCTACAATAGACCCGGTAACCTTTCCAATCCCACCGGAGGGCGAAGCACCTCCAACAAAAGCAGCTGCTATTGCATCCATCTCAAATAACATTCCTGCTGTTGTGGTTGCTGATTTAAAACGTGAAGCATATAGTATACCTGACAATGCGGCAAGTATACCCATTGAACAGAATACTATATATGTTATTCTCTTCACACTGATCCCGGTTAGCTGGGCAGCTTCAGGATTACCGCCAACTGCATAGATGTGCCGACCAAGATTAGTCCTAGTCATAATAAAATGATAGAACAAGACTACAACTATCATAATTACTGCAGTCCACGATAATCCTCTATAACCGGACAATATCCAGGCGATGATCCCTATTAAAGCTGACATAGCAATCAATTTTAAGATAAAAAAATGCATTGGAGAAACCTTAAACTTATGGTCCAGCATACTGTTACGTTTCTTTATGGCACTGCTAATATAAAATATAATTACCAGAATACCAAGTATAAGGGTCAGCTTATGTACTCCGGTCAAAATTCCAATATTTGGAATATTAAGAATATCAGGAATATAACCATTTCCAATGGCATTAAAAACATCATTGGTAATAACAATTGTGCCTCTATGCATAGTTACCAGCTGTAATGCCCCTCTGTAACCCAACCAGCCTGCCAGCGTTGCTACAAAAGCCGGGATTTTCATCTGCCCTACCAGAAAACCAGACAAAAAACCTGCCATAGCTCCTAAGATTATTATCAATGCTATACTGATGGAAGCAGGCAAGTGCCAAAATTCCATGGCAGTTGCTGCTACTGCACCTAAAAAACCTGAAAGATAACCAACCGATAAGTCAATGTGAGAAATGATGATTACTAATGTCATTCCTATTGCCAATACAGCTATATAACCTGTCTGGTTTATTAAATTACTTATGTTTCTTGAGGAAAGAAAAATACCTTTGGTAGTAATAGTAAAGATTATCATAATAACCAACAAGGCAATATACATGCCCCATTCACGAATATTTTCCTGAAATAACCTCTGTACATCCTTGATTAATGTGGTATCTCCCGATTTATTTGCCCCCTCCATTAGTCTATTTGCCTCCTTCTTTAGCAAAGTCATCACGTGCTCCGATAATATAAGCCACCACATGTTCTCTAAAACTGTCAATATCTCCTTTAACCGGGGTATCACACACTTTGCGTCCCTGACGTAAAACTATCATTCGATCACTAACCTGATAGATATCTTCCAGACGATGACTGATGATAATAATGGAATTTCCCTGGGCTTTAAGTTCTCTCACTAAATCCAGAACTTTTTGAATGGCGGCGACACTCAGTGCTGCTGTGGGTTCATCCATAATGGTTACTTTGGTATTAAAAGCTGTTGCCCTGGCAATAGCCACTGCTTGACGTTGACCACCGGAAAGACTTTCAACCTTTAAGCGAACAGAAGAAATATCAATTTTAAGCCTATCTAAAAGACGCTCTGTTTCTTTCTCCATATAATGCTCATCCAACACACCAATAGGACCTAATTGTAAATTGGTTTTTTCTCTCCCCATAAATACATTTGCCGCCACATCTAAATTATTGGCCAGCGCCAGGTCCTGGTAGACCATCTCAATGCCCTGCTGGTGTGCATCCTGAGAACTGGTCATATGTATTTTCTTGCCTTCTATAAAAATTTCCCCTTCATCGGGAATGTACGCCCCACTAAGAATCTTCATCAAAGTAGATTTACCAGCTGCGTTATCACCAACCAATCCCAATACCTCATTATGATATAATTCCAAATCTACTCCCTTTAATGCCTGCACACCACCAAAATTCTTTTTAATATTACGCATTTCTACAACAGGTACTTTTTCTGCCATAGATTCCCTCTCTTTGTATAAAAAATAGTATTATAATGAAATATAAAAACTATATACTATTTTATTTCAATATATTTGTATCTATAATCTCTAAAATCTATCTCACCAGACAAAATTTAAAAGGGAGCGAAGTGAATTATTTTATCAACTCGAAAAATTTTCACTTCGCTCACTCTACTACTTTGCAGTTAAACTATAATCCTGCTTCTTTCATAAATTTTAAATTTTTCTAGTCTAAGCCAGTAAACTCAGAAGCATCCCAGTAACCGGAATCTATTATAGCCCCTTTTACATTACTCTTATCTACTGCAATAACTTCTGAGGGCTTGGCAGGAACATCAATTCTTCCGTTATTATAGACGTGAGTAGTTTCCGGAACACCGCCTTCCAGGAAGGTAACAGCAGCATCACTGGCGTCTTTAACTAAAGTCCTGACATCTTTCAAAACTGTCATTGACTGTTTGCCATCAATTATGTACTGTACGGAAGGTATTTCAGCATCTTGACCAGAGATAATATAACTTGTTACATCCTTATCATCAGCGAATGCATCTGCAATAGCACGAGAGGTTCCATCGTTGGGTGCCAGTATAAATACATCTCCCTTATCTTCCTGACCAACAACAGTTAAATTTGCTTCAGCAAGGTTCTTTGCGGTCGTAAAGTCCCATTCAGTAGTGATTTGACCAATAATATCTCCCATTTCTGCACGAGTTAACTTGGCTTTACCCTGTAAATTAATTGCTTTGCTTGAGTTCTTAATTACAAAAGTTCCATCAGCAATCTTGGGCTGTAGAATATTCCAGGCACCTTCAAAGAAAAGGAAAGAATTATTATCGGTTGCAGCACCGGCATACAGGTAAAGCGGATTTCCGCTTCCGGCAACTTTGTCAACCAGATATTGTGCCTGAGCTTCTCCCACAGCAATACTGTCAAAGGTTACATAATAATCAACCGATTCGGTTTCCAGAATCAAGCGGTCATAAGAAATAACCTTTAAACCGGCTTCTCTTGCTTCATCTGCAGAGGCAGCAGCAGCAGTAGCGTCATGGGGACAAATAATAAGAATTTTTGCTCCTTTGGTAATCAATGCCTCAACATTTTCTTTTTCCCTTGCCGAAGAACCCTGACTGAAGAGAATCTCGGCAGTATAACCGGCAGTTTTAAGAGCCTCATTAAAACGCGCCTCATCCTGTATCCATCTGGGTTCATCCTTAGTAGGAAGAACAATACCGACTTCTACTGGCTGAGCCAAGGAATAACTCATTACTGTAGAAACAAATAATAGAATCATAATCCAAAAAATTGACTTTTTCATTTTTTTCTCTCCTTTTAAAATTATTATTTTTTAATGTTTTAATGTTTCACTATTAGTACTTTAATATATCACCGCCTTTCTTTCTTTATACATAAAATTTATGATAAATCACTCAATGTATATCCTAATTAATGATATATTTACCGACTTTTAATGTCAAATTTCTGTCCACTTCTCTTTTGATTTATTGCTCTTCAAAACTGCTTCTACAAAAGATATTCCCATGATACCTTCTTCTATGCCGGGAAAATCCCAATCATTCCTTCCATCTAAAACAAGAGGTTGATTATACTTTAATGAACGTATGGCTTTAAATACCGCAGAGTAGGTATGGGAGAAGGCACAAATAAATCCTTCTGGATGACCAGCAGGAAAATAGGAAGCTTCTTTTGCTTCTTCACATAAAGCTGAAATGCCTTTCTTGAATATAGTACTGGTGCCATCCAAATTCTTCATTTCCAGCACTTCAGGAAACTCCTGATCCCAGAACAGACTGGCCTTTTCTCCATACACTATTATCCTTAAGGCATTTCCCTCTCCAGTGGAAATCTGGGAAGCATGAAGAAGACCGCTTACTTTATCATTATATTTGATTAAGACATTCCCGTGATCCTCCAGGGGATTATTCGATATAGCCGACTCCAGATCAGCACAAACCTCTTCAGGTTTTAAGCCAGTTATATTATAAACAAGATTTAAGGCATGAATACCAATATCAATCATAGTACAGGATGGACCTGATATAGAGGGATCGATATGCCAGGTTTGAAATGCTTCCGGTTCATTTATGAGAGGAGAAAGCCATCCTTGATTATAACTAACCAGAACACTGATAATTTTACCTATTTTTCCAGATTTCACTAAATATCTGGCCTGTTTTATCATAGGATAGCCTGTGTAACCATGGGTAAGGGCAAATACTTTGCCAGTTTTTTCTTGCACCGCTTTGATTTCCAATGCTTCTGAAAGTGAAATAGCCATAGGTTTATCTGAGATAACATGAAACCCACCTTCCAGAAACGCCTTGCTCATATCGCCATGTAAAATATTGGGCGTGGCAATAATGACAAAATCAATTCTCTCTTCTGCAGGAAGCTGGCTCTCTTTTTTAATCATTTCCCAAAAATCAGTATAAATTCTTTTCCGGTCTATTCCCAGTTCAATGCCTCTCTGAATACACCTTTCTGCATTACTGGAAAATACTCCGGCTTTTATTTCTGCTTCTCCTTGCAAGGCAACTGCTACTCTGTGGGCAAAACCGATAAAGGAATGTTTCCCTCCTCCAATTAATCCTCCCCATAGTTTTTTCATTATTTATCCTCCTTCCTGAACTTTTTTTGCTGTTAACCTTTCCCCAATCTTATGGTTACTCAGCAATTTTAACCTTGATATTTTTTCATATCAACGCAGTTAGGATGGAAAAAATATAAATAATATGAAAGCTTGGCCTGAAACCAGTATAAATCCCAAAAGCGATAAACACTTATTGGCTATATACTACTATTTCAGCATAAAATGAGGGATTTTACTGTCTTGATTTATCAGATTTACTATAACTATAATAATACTTTTTAATTATAGATTCAATCTATATAACTCAATTTGCAAATCATAATCAAATATCTTAGTTATTCGCAGGATAAGGACTTCTTTTGTAAGGTACCCAGATAAGCTGCTTCGACATCAGGATTAGCTAATAAATCTTGGGAATCGCCCTGAAGAATAATCTCACCGGTCTGAAGGACATATCCTCTGTTGGAAAGTTTTAACGCCTGTCTGGCATTCTGTTCTACCAGAAAGATGGTAACTCCTTCAGAGTTGATTCTTTTCAGTTCTTTGAAAATACTTTTAATAATGATTGGCGCCAATCCCAGAGATGGTTCATCCAGCAGGAGGACCTTTGGTCTGGACATCAGGGACCGAGCAATGGCTAACATCTGCTGTTCTCCTCCCGAAAGGGTTCCAGCATATTGCTGTTGCCGCTCTTTCAATATGGGAAATAAAGAAAATACCCAGTTCAAATCTTGGTTAAGCTTATCTCGGTCACTTCTGGAAAAGGCTCCCATCATCAGGTTTTCATATACAGTAAGCGGGGCAAAGACCTGTCTTCCTTCAGGAGTAAGGGTTATACCCTGGTTTATTACCTGGTAACTTCTTCTGGCCAGAGGTTCATTTCTGAGCAAAATCTCACCACTTTCCCGGGGAACCATCCCCATAATGGTCTGCATGAGTGTTGATTTACCCGCTCCGTTTGAACCGATTACACTGACAATCTCTCCCTCTCCGATATAAAGAGAGATGCCCTTCAGTGCTTTGATGGCACCATAACTTACATGAAGGTCTTTTATTTCCAGGATAGGATTCTTAGTCATCACCATTCAACCTCCTCCTCACCCAGATATGCCTTTAGAACTTCGGGATGACTTTGAATTTCAAGGGGATTTCCTTCGGCAATTTTATTGCCAAAATTCATACAGATAATATGAGGGCAGATCTCCATAACCAAATCCATATGATGCTCAATAACCAGTATGGTAAATTTTAATTCCTTATGAATATCTATAATTAGAGCATTGAGGTCATTAACCTCTTCCGGATTCATCCCGGCAGCAGGTTCATCCAGAAATAAAAATTTTGGTTCCAGAGCTATAGCTCGGGCAATTTCCAGTCTGCGTTGCATTCCATAAGGAAGTGTTCTGGCTTTCTGAGCTGATCTCTCTACCAATCCCACTCTGGATAGAATATCTATACTTTTCGACTCAATTTCCCTTTCTTTCTTTTTCCAGTTGCCTAAATGTGTTATCGCCTCTCCAAAGGAGTAGCTATGATGTTGCTGCATGGCCACCATTACATTCTCCAGAGCAGTAGAATGGGGGAAAAGTCTTAGATTCTGGAAAGTTCTGGCTATTCTTCTACCAATAATTTCATAGGTTTTCAAAGAAGTAATATCCTCACCCTGATAATAAATACTTCCGTTATCCGGAGGATATACTCCAGTAATAAGGTTAAAAATAGTTGTTTTGCCAGAACCATTGGGACCGATAAGCCCGACTAAGGCTCCCTCCTGAATAGAAAAACTGACCTCCTTTACAGCAGGAACTCCTCCAAAATATTTAGTGAGATGATCCAATCTCAGGATAATACTATCAGATGTTTCTGTCATCATAGTTTCCTGCTCTCTTTGGCAAAATGATTGCCTATAAGTTTTCCTTTTATTGCCTTGAACATATTCGGTCCAAATTCATACTGTCCCATAATTCCTTCTGGTCTAATAACCATGATAATGACCAGAATTGCCCCATAGATTAACATCCGGTACTGGGATATGGGTCGGAAAAGTTCGGTGACCAGTGTAATTACTATTACTCCCAGCAGAGTTCCGGTCATGGACCCTAATCCACCAAAGACAACGACTGAAGTAAGTTCGGTAGATTTCATCATATCAAACATAATGGGCTGGATGAAAGATAGGAATCCAGCTAACAATGCTCCTGATATTCCACAGTAGAAGGCGGATAAAACCAGGCTCAAAATTCGGTACTTGGCCGTATTATAACCCAGCAGAGAGGCAGCGATATAGTCGTCACGACAAGCCTTAAATGCCCTTCCAAATCGGCCATTGATTAAATTAAACATAAAAAAAGCCATAATAAAAAAGAAACAAAAAGCTACAGCTAGTGTGGTATAAGGTGGTATTCCGGGAAATCCTCTGGCTCCCCGGGTAATAGTACCACCATTCTCTAAAATTAACCTGATTGCTTCACCCAGACCAATGGAAGCAATGGCATAATAATCTCCCACCAGTCTCAGGGTGGGAACACCAATGATATAAGCCAGCATGGCAGCCATAGTTCCTCCTGCCAATATGGCCATAATAAAATGAACATTATACCGGAAGGTAAGAATGGCTGCTGCATAGGCTCCTACAGCCATATACCCTGCATGTCCCAGACTAAAAATCCCGGTAAAGCCAGTAAGCAGAGAAACTCCCATTGCTGCGATAGCATTAATGCAGAGAAGAACAATAATACCTTCGGTATAAACAGACATCAATAAGCCTCCTTACACTTTCTCGCTGATGTTCTTCCCGAACAAGCCCTGAGGACGGACAAGCAGAGTAAGAACCAGAAAAAAAAACACGACCAGATCTCGTAACTGGCTGGAAATAAAACCAGAGGTGAGCATCTCTGCCAAGCCTAACAGTATACTGCCAACCACTGCCCCTGGGAGAGAACCCAATCCACCGATAACTGCTGCCACAAAAGCCTTAATGGTAATTGCTCCCAATTGAGGATAAAGAGTATATCTTACCGCCAGAAAAATTCCTCCCACTGCAGCCAATGTACCGGCAATAAAGAAGGTAATGGAAATAAGAAGGTTAACATTAACTCCCATCAAACCGGCTATTCTCAAATTATAAGCAGCAGCTCTGATGGCTAATCCCCATTTGGTTTTTACCAGTATCATCTGTAATATACCCAAAAAGACTCCAGCCGCTATCAGGGAAATCAGGTCAAAGGCACTTGTGGTAGCCATCCCGAAAAGATGAACCGGTTGAGTGGGTATAATAGCCGGTAAGGCACGGAATCTTCCGCCGATAGTAACCACAAATATATTTTCTATCACAATACTCATACCCATAGAAGCAATCAACAGATAAAGGGTATTGTTGGTATTTTCTCTGATTGGTTTATAAGCCATTCTCTCGGTCAAGATGGCGGCAGCACCTGCACCAAGCAGAGAGAGAAATCCAGCTATCAATATTCCGGTTCCTATGTTTTTAAGTGCAAAATAACAGATATACCCCCCAATAACAAGAAAACCGCCATGGGCAAAATTAGAAAACATGAGAATTGAATAGACCAGCGAGTAACCGACAGCAATAAGGGCATAGACCGATCCCAGAGATAAACCGTTAATGATCTGTTGTACTAGAATATCCAAGCACTTCACCTCTTTCTACCATAAAAACGGGCATGAACTATCCATTCATGCCCGCCCTGAATAATTCATCTTTAAAATATTAAGATAATAAGATTAACTACGGTTGCAGTTTTTTGTAAAACTGCCCTCTTCCATCCTTTGCAATCAACACAATTCCATCCTTATCCTTAGGATTATGGAATTCATCCATGGTAATGACGGCATGATGAAGCTGTAAATTCTCGGTAGCAGCAAGTGCATTGGCAATCTGAGTAGAATCTTCGGAACTGGCACGTCTAATAGCATCAACCATCAGATAGATACCATCATAAGCTAGGATTCCATTTACAAACTCCTTGCACTCATCGTTATATTTTTCCTTATAAGCAGTAAAGAAAGGTGCCATCGCAGGATCTTCCGGGGCAACATGGTTAATCCAGTAGGATTCTTCCATTGCCTCACCGGCAATTTCCCACATAAATTCAGCATAACCGTCTCCGCCGACAAATACGATATCATCCATGCCTAATTCACGCGCCTGCTTCATAATAAGAGCCATTTCCTTGCCCATATTGGGAAGCATGAGAACATCGGCTTTCTTATCCCGAATCTCGGTAAGCTGAGCACGAAAATCAACATCTGTTCCAGCACGGAAGGCTAAATCTGCTACAATATTACCGCCATATTCCTGGTAACTTTCCATGAAGAATTCGCGAAGTCCATGAGAATAATCACTTCCAATATCGTAAAGGATGGCAGCATTCATTTTGTTTAGTTCTTTAGCAGCAAAATAGGCTATCAGTTTTCCCTGATAAGGATCAGTAAAACATACCCGGAAAGAATAGGGATATACTTTCCCATTAGGATCAACTGTAACGTTTGGATTCGTTGATACGGTCCCCAGCTGAGGAACCTGGAGTCTATTAACGATAGGGGCTGTAGCAATATTTATACCGCTACCATTAGCACCTACTATAGCAACAACCTTGTCCTCTTCAATCATACGACGAACTGCATTTACGGCATCCTCTGCCCTGGTACGAAAATCATAAACTACCAACTCTATCTGCTTGCCAAGAACTCCACCTTGGGCGTTAATCTCATCTATAGCTAACAGAGCAGACTTTTCTTCTGTCTGCCCGTAAGCAGCCCAGTCCCCGGTAAGTGCTGCCAGATAACCAATTTTAACTGTTTCCGCAGCAAATACACCCGCTATACTAAAACCTAATATCAGAGAAATTAGAAGCACGGTAATGCCGGCTCTTTTTAAAAGATTCATTTTTTATCTCCTTTATTCTTGTCAATTTTAGTAAAATTTTTATTCAAACTTTTTATTTCAGCCAAAACCAGGCTACATAATAATCACCATCATAGTTAGTTACCTATTTTACCACCTATTAGATTATAAACACCTCCCTTCGTTTCAACACATGGTTTAGAAAGGCAAACATTGGTAAGGTATTTTTATATCTTTCAGTTAAAATTTTTTATCATTCAAAGTATATCATAACCTGAATAGATTAAAAAATAATTTTATCCACACTTTCCTTGACTCTGAATATAAGGAATAGCTGTAAAAAAGAAAAATACTAAAATCCATAATTCTGGTCCTGTATTCAATTTATAATTTAAAGTTTCAAGCAAAACTCTCCAGCATAATTTTAAAACAGGAATTAAGCTCTATATCATAAGATGTCGGTTCAGATATAAAAACGCATTTGTACTTTAAATCTTTGTTTCTTTTATACTCGGGAGTATTAAAACCTACCAACTATGATTTCTTCTCCCTTAAGACCGGAAAATAATTTATATGAAAAATTTAATAGCCTCATCTGTTTTGGTATGATAGGGTACGAAGTTAAGGAAGGGATTAATTATGTAAAAATTCCTGTTTCCTGTAGTTCATTGATTTAAACTTTAATAGAACGGTAGTGGGAGTGTTGCCTTTTTTCTTACCAATTGTTTACTTGCAGAAAACCTGTGCTATCATGAAATACATTTACTTATGGTAAGCATATGAAACGGATTTAAATCCATGCCAAGAGTAAAAACGGTATTGGTAATTTTTTATATATCTCTATGAAATGTTGTAATCTTACTAAGGTTTTTCTGGTAAGAATTAGCTCCCTTTATATCGGATAGACCTTTTGTAAAAGTCATCTGGGATATATTTAGTTAGGTTAAAGATCTTATTCAAACAGATATAAACTGCTCTCATGGCTCTCGGGGGTACTTGATTCTGGTGATCCTGTAATTTTCATTATTTTTATAAATCATATTTTTGTGCATATTCTTCTAATATTCTTTTCGATTTAAGAAAAGCATTTGTTAAATTTGGTACCTTCTCTAAATCTATTGCATAATAACTATTATATCCTATTGATTTTAGAGTGATAAAAATCTCATCCCAATCTACACTACCATTGCCAATTACATAATGATGATTATCCCTGCCATCATTATCTGCTACATGGACATATTTAATTTTTTCATTCAATTTTGCAATGGCAATAGGAAGAATCTCTTTCTGCGCATATTGATGGGCAATATCAAGGATTGCTCCTAGGTTGTCATCATCAACCGCATTGAAAATACGTAACAAAGCATCACTATTGCTAAGAACTTCACCTACTCTTGGCTCAATTAATAATTCTACTCCGTGATCTTTACATATTTGATTACATTTTTCTATATTTTTTGTATATTTTTCCCAGAATGCTTTCCATGTAAAATCAGGCAACAATTTAGCATAAATTTGTTTCCCAAAATCTAAATTTTCAATATAGGATTTTCCCTCCTTGATAATAACTGGTGGCATATAACTATCAATCCATACTCTTTCAGAACCCAAATAACTTGCAGTTTTAACTCCCATTTCAAAATA
The DNA here is from genome assembly GCA_028717805.1 of Atribacterota bacterium. Lineage (NCBI taxonomy): Bacteria > Pseudomonadati > Atribacterota > Atribacterota bacterium. The sequence continues at coordinate 15,564 of JAQUNC010000035.1, read as the reverse complement.
TTTAATACCTTCCTTAAGCTCATCAGGATCAGTACTTAATGCCTGGCTAATTATAATTGCAAAGTTTACAACCTTTACATTGTTTCGTAAACATTCTTCCTTTAAAATTTGTCTATTATCATAAACAGCTTTTAAATTTTCATATCCTAATCCTTCTAGTTCTATATATTTAAATCCCATCTGTGCCATTTCGCCTATAGCTTTCTTCATGTTATTTATTTCTGGTGGAAAACCATATTTACCTATTGCATACATCCAGCAACAACTTATTTTCATAACATACTCTCTCCTTCTTAAAAATATTTCAATAATCATAATAATCTTAGAATAAAAGTAATCAAATGGACACAATTAATTAGAATCATATTATCTTTGATACAATTTACAATTTTGCAACTCCCCTGTGCCTATTATAACTTATAAAATAAAATACTTAAAAATAAAGGGTATTGTTACAATACTAAGTAGAGTTGTAAGAAAGGTAGCAGTTGTCGCTAATTCCAAATTACCTCCATATTTTTGAACTAAAACTGAGGCACTTGCCATAGTAGGCATAGCGGTTTCAACAATTATAACAGACTTAACTAATGGATTAATGTTTAAATATAATAATAAAATATAAGCTATGCAGGGGCAAATGATAAGCTTTATAAAAGAAACAGAAATTAGTTCATAATTCATAGTTTCTTTTTTTAATTGAACACCAGCAAGAGTATAACCCATGATTAACATTATAATGGGAATGGTTGCATCACCTAAAATATTAAGGGATTCAAATAATGTATTAGGTATTGGTATTTCAAATTTATTTATAATCAATCCTAATACAACTGACACAAAAGCAGGATTAAGTAATATTTTCACACTTTTTTCAAGACATAATTCTTTTCTTAAAACAATTATTGCAATAGAAAAAAAAGCAATCGTGATGCCAAAATCAAATAAAATTGCATAAATAAGAGCTTCTTTCCCAAAAAAGGAGAATATGATAGGAAAGCCTAAAAATCCACTATTAGGCATAGAACTTAAAACCATAAAGGTTCCAATTGTTTCCTTCTTTATAAAAATTAACTTCCCTAAATAGAAAGAAAATGCCATTATTATCAAAACAAGAGAAATACTTATTAGGGGAGCAAAGATTCCTTTAATCAAATCGTCCCATTTAACATCATTAGTGATAGAAACAAGAATTAGTGAAGGCAGTGTGATATATAAGACAATATCAGTAAATGAGGAACGGGCTTTTTCTTCTATGTATCCAAATCTTCGCGCTATGACACCAAACATTCCTAATGTAAAAAAAGTTAATATTTTTGAAATAACCTCATTTAGAGGTACTATATTTTCCATATGATTCTAATTTGGATTATCTTATTAATAGTTCGGGCTAACCTTTTATTGAACCTCTCAGAAGGCCTTCAACAAAGTACTTTCTTAAAAAGATAAATACTACGATAGCCGGTAAAAGAGAAAGCGTTAAAGCTGCGCTTAATGTACCATAAGCCCAGGATTTTGCTTCAACTTTCAAATTTGGTAAACCCACAGATAATGTTTGAGCAGAGGTTTTCATCATTAAGGTCCGAGCAAACATATACTCTTCCCAAACAGCAATAAAGGTGAAAATAGTTACAGCAGCTAATGATGTAATAACTAATGGGGTTAATACTTTATACCATATCTGAAAACTGTTAGCACCATCAATATAAGCTGCTTCTTCAAGCTCACATGGTAATTCTCTATAAGCAGACTCCATAATAATAATAGCGAGAGGTAAGTTTAATGCAGTATAGGGAAGGATTAAGCCTAAGTTAGTATCAAGTAGCTTGAAAATATCTTCCAATATATAAATAGGTACTAAGTAAATAATGAAGGGAATTGCAATAAATGCTAAGAGCATAGACTTAATCAATCCTTTACCAAAAAAATCCTTACGAGCAAGTGCAAAACCAGTGGCTGAACTTAAGGGTAATATCAATAAAATGGTACCAATGGTAACTTTTATAGTATTAAAGAAATATATTGGGAATTCAGGCAAATTTTTTATTATGAGTGAATAATTTGTAAAAACTATTTTTTTTGGCCAAATCGTTAAAGGAATACTATAAATTTCTTCCACACTTTTAAATGAAGTAAATATAATCCAGATAATAGGAGATAGAACAATCAAAGAAACAAAAATGCCTACTAAAATTACTATTTTATCTCCTGTTTTCATATTTTTAATGTTTTTCATTTTTATACTCATTCATTTCCTCTCAGGACTTAAAATAAAATTGAATGTTATTGAAATTATAAAGGCTAAGGCACCCACAAAAAGGGCAACTGTTTGTGCATAGCCCATATCAAAATATTCAAAAGCATTTTTCCATGCATACAAGTATAAAACTAAGGTAGAATTACCAGGCCCACCTTTTGTCATTACCACAACCTGGTCATATACTTTGATAGATTGAATTATGGTCCATATCCCGACTAATAAAAATGAGCTACGTAAATTAGGAATAATTATATAGATCAGTTTCTGTAAAGGATTGGCACCGTCTATTTCTGCAGATTCATAAATTTCCTTGGGAATAAATTTTAAGCCAGCTAAAAAAAGTATTACACAAAAGCCAAAATACTTCCAAAGGCCTACTGCTGCTAATGAATTTAGGGCTGTTTCCTTTTCAGCAAGCCAGAAGTGTGTTAATTGGGGCAATTTAAGTATATTAGCAATTATGTGGTTTACAATACCAAAATCTTCGGCCAATATCCAGGTAAACATTACGCCTGCTAATGATAAAGGAACAACAATTGGCAACAATATAGTTCCTTGAAAAAGACTTACTCCTTTTGTTTTTGAATTTAGTAATAAAGCTAATAAAAAAGATATTAATATCGTTAATGGGAAAAAAACTAATGTATATTTGAAGGTATTTTTTAAAGCAATTATAAAATATGAATCTGAAAAAAGACTTTTATAATTTTCAATCCCAGTAAATTCAGGTGTAATTGAGTAAACAAAATTATAATCAGTCAAACTCAAATAGATTGAATTTATCAAAGGATATAGAAGAAAAATTCCTATTATAATTAAAGATGGAATCATAAAAAGTAAGCTATTAGCGGCTGCCAAAAATATTTTTCTCATAATTATATACCTGTTATTTAAAATAGTGCAGTAACTATTAAAGCTACCGCACTATTTTAATAATTTTTATATCTATTTGATTAAATCGAGATTGGCACTTTTTTGACGAATATTGGCTAGTGTATCCTCTGGTGATTGTTCTAGCTTAAGCATATTTTGAATTTCTGTTGTCATAATATCAACTAAGCGGGCATGATCAACCATATGGGGTAAGCTTACACTATTCTCTAATATCCCATAAACAGTTTTCCAAACAAGTTGATCTTGGCGACCTTCAAGTGGACGTTTCAATCCTAGCAATTTTCCCCAATTATCCATCAAGTAGTGAGCAAACCAATCAGCGTTGAATTGTTCCAATACAAATGCTTTTGCTAATTCTACATTTTGTGCAGTTTTTGGAATCATTAAGCTCATACAATAACTTATAGTTCCATTTGTTAAGGCATCAGGTATAGGCATAATCTCTAATTTATCATGTCCCACAACTTTTCCAACTTCAACTACTCTTGCATGGTCTTCCCACATAATTGCTGCTAATCCGGACTTCATACTGTTTCTTGGACCACTATGATCAACCAATGAGCTTGTACTGATTAAACCCTCTTCTACTCCTTGTCGCCAGAAACTTAATAAATCTAAAGCTTCCTGGCTACTAAAATCGAGGTTATTATTTTCATCATATATTGTGCCTCTTAATGCTTGTACACCTGAAAAATAAGCTAAAATCATGTATTCTCTCGACCAGTTAACATCCATACCATAACGTATAGTTTTACCTGACGCATCTTTAATTGTTAGCTTTTTCAAATAATTATAAAAATCATCAAGAGTTCTAGGTGGAATAATATTCCCGTTTGCATCAGTTAAACCAGCTTCATCAGCAAAATCTTTCCTGGCAATTAATGTCATTATTTCTCCATCAGTGGGAATAGCATATACCTTGCCATCAATAGTACAATCACTTAAGAATCCTTCTAACCATTTTTCTTTAGCATACTCACCTTTTAAGACATCTTCAAAATCAACAAGTAATCCTTTAGCTTGAAATGCTACTGCTTCAGCAGGGGTAGCAACAATGGCAATATCGGCAACATAATTATTCCGACTCCAAGCCAACATTAAGGGAGCAACTTCAAAATCTCCAGTTTTTGACCATTCAAAAGTGACATCAGGATAATCTTTAATAAAATTTTCAGCTGCTTCATCTAAGGGATATTTATCAAAATACCAGGCTTCAGCAATGATTTTTAGTTCCTTTCCATATGAAAAAGAAGTTATAGTAATTCCTAATAACATAATAACAACTAAAACTATCATAAATCTTTTAAACATTTCTTATGAACCTCCATAAATAAATATTTTTTACAGTCTACTGAAATATCACTTATACTTTTATATTAGTAATAAGCATCACCGCTTTCTTCAATAAAAATTTATTCAAAACCAACTTGTTTAGCAAAATTATTTAATATGTCTTTGGCTTTGAGATATGCTTCATCTAAATTTTCATCTACCCTAGCAATATCCAGTCCAGCATAACCTTTATAATTAATTCTCTTTAATGCTTCAAATACCCCTATCCAGTCAATTGTGCCCTTACCGGGAACAAAATGATCATTTCTAGTTCCATCATTGTCTGATAAGTGTAAGTAAAATAAGCGATCATTGAATTTTAATATACTCAATGGTAATATCTCTTTCTGTGCATATTGATGACCAGTATCGAGAATTGCCCCTAAATTAGGTTCGTCTACAGCATCAATTAGACGAAGCATGGAGTCGGTATTACTAATTATCTCTCCAACCCTTGGCTCAATAATTAGCTTTAATCCAACCTTATTAGCTTTCTGTGCAGCCCATTTTATATTCTCCACCAATAATTCCCATTGTTTATCCCAATCAAACTCTGGTGTTAGACGATAATGCCATTGAGCGCCATAATTTGTAACATTGTTACTATCGTATTGTATCCCTTGAAGACATTTCATGAGCGGTGGGAAACTATCAAGTTGAATAAATTCAGTAGCGAGAGTGGTTGCAACTTCTAATCCCTTTTCAAACATATCACGTCCATATTGCCGTTTAGAATCATCAAATTCTCTTAACTCGGGAATAACAGGAACAAAATTTTTAATTTCTAAACCAATTTTATTAATATGTTCTTTTATCTTAAATCGATTATCATAAACCAGTTCAAGATTATCTCCTGATACACCTTCTAATTCTCCATATTGAAAACTAAGTTCTTTCATTTCAGTTAAAGCTTTAAAGGTATTTGCTAATGAAGGAGGAAATCCATATTTATCGATAGCATATAGCCAGGTACATAAAAATTTCACAATATTTTGCTTCCTTTCTTATTGAATATTTTTTCTTTAGTTTTTGGATAGTTATGAAGTATTGTTAAATTTAAATAGTTTTTATTTTATAGTATTATATGGTCTGAAAATCACCTCCTACTCGAATAATAAATACAATACCAGCCTTGCTCATATTATTAACAACTAACTCAATCTAATTAGAATTAGGGTTGTTTTTCTCAGTAACTTATAAAAAAATATATTAATATCTCTTGATAATTATAAGTATTTTTTACCTATCCAAATTATCTTAATATTTTAATAAATAGTTTTTTTATTGGAATAAACCAAGAAACAGTATTTAAGAAAAATGGTCATCAGTAATAGAAACAGGAATCTTGTTTTTATTGATCAAGAAAATACTTATTCATATTCATTATACACTAAATTTCCGTTTTCTCTTCTGAAATAAAAAGAAAATTAGTGATATTAAAACAATAATAATTATTTTTTCAATTTAGTAAAGCTCTAGCTCTAGTAGCTCTAGGTAGCTCTAGGGGTCAGGCTTCACAAGTTCACATGTTTTTCAATTTCTCTACTCGAATTTATGATAAAATCATTTTCTTGATATCTCCCGGCTAATACATTGCTTACCGCTGAAGTTCCGATCCCAAGTAAACTGGCTATTTCCTTATTGGGTAAATCTGTATATTTTTTTAGCGTAGTAATATATAGCTTTCTAATATCTGATCTTGTCTTGCTTTTTGCATTGCCTCTTATCTTCTCTATTTCTATTTTAGTGACTTCTGTAATGATCTTAATTAGGGTATCACTTGCTACTTTATTCCAGGTACCTGTCCCCTAACACACAATGCCTGAATCAATTCACCTTATTTAAACTTAAATCATTCCGTTTCTCTTATTATACTTATGCCAATAATTACGGTAAAACCAGTTGGTTTTATCCGGGGCAAGCCTTTTCAATCTTGAGCCCCACTCAACAACAATTGTTCTTGCTTGTTTAAAGTATTCATTAATTTCTCTCTGATTAACTGTCAAATTATTCTTTTCTAAACTGCTCATCATTTTTTCTTCAAAATCCCTGTAAAACGGATATATTTCCAATAATGCATTGCGAAAGTTACACAAGGCATCGCGATGAAATTTTTCGCTTTGCCACCAGAAAGAATTTTGATGGTAATATGCTCCGCTTTCCTGATAATCTTCCGGAATCCGAGTATCCTTTAAAAAAATTGGGAAGAAGGGGCTAAGGCATGGATTTGAAGCTCCTGTAGTAAAGTAGAAGTTATTTTCCTGACCAAGTTTAGCTACCATCGAGCATATAGTCTGAGTTCTACGGATTAGTGGATCTTTAGCATGTAAACATAAAGAGGCCTCACTTTTTTCAGGAGACCATTCACGGCTATCCATGCCCTTTCCATGATCTCTCAGAATACCAATGAAATCTTTTAGGATAAATTTTTTATCATTTTGAAAGAGCAGCACCCTGGAACGTTTCTCTCTTTCCATACCCTTAGCTGCCCAGGTCATAAATTTATCGGAATAACATTTCCTAAAATTGAAATCTTTTTCTCTTTTACAATAACCTTTGTCTATGGCATTCTTAATTAGCCCTTCTGAACATTCATCATAATCCTGCCGTAAAGAAATGACATTGGATATACTCCAGATACCTTTTTCTTTTTCCAAGCCCACCATTTTTTTACCGTTTCTAACACGTAGGCTTCTTTCTGGTCAGCAATAATAAAGCTATTCATGTATTGTAACTTGTATCGATAGCCACAATTTCCTCCCTGCCCGTATTCCTCTAATAATTGAATAATAATATTCAGGGCTTCCCTGGCAGAATGGCTTCTTTCAAGTCCTAACCGTACCAGGTCCATTCCGGTTAGACCGGTGTTGGCAGGTTTTTCTCTGGTAAAAATAGCCTCATTACCAATGGCAACCCCATACTCATTTGCTCCCTTCTCGGCGCCAAACATCCAGAAGGCTGGCAAAGAAATACCCGTGCAGTCTTTTTTACCTGAGGAATAGTCATATAAGTACATTTAACTTCTGCTCCAGCAGAATATTTTTCTGCAGGAATAATTCTAATATTCTGTGCTTCATCAGGTTCACGGTCACTATTTTTCCCAAACAACGTAAATCCTTCATCGGTAGTTGAGTCCAGAGCTACAATGGTATCACACATAAAACAAATCCTTTTCTTTTAGAGTTATTTAATAGGTAGAAACAGCCTAAAAGGCACTTTCTTATGAGTTCAGGTCTTGAAATATCATAAAAAAATTGATATTTCAAGACCTGAAGCCTGAACTCCATAGCATATCTAGGATCAGGCTTCACAAGTTCCTTGAAAAAGGCAGGTCATAGCACAGTATAGTAAAGAGCTATAAAGGATTCTCTAGCAGGAAGCGCTAGTCCCCTGCCTCCACTTAATTGTTAAATTGATAAATAGTTAAAAAGCTCGAATAGCCCGAACCCCAATGGGAAAATTCTTACTACTGATGCCTTGAAGACCATTATAGAAACCCTGTCTCCATGCATCGTTAGCATCGCTCTCCGACGAACTCCAGTAGTCGAAGTAATCAACAAAACCTCCAATTGCAACTCGGTTAATGTACAGTTTATCCAGTTCATCTTTCGAAGGTAAAAACCAGTCAGTATAAGTGATATCACCTACTGTTACCGAGTAATCATCGCAAACCTTTGCAGCGCTATTAGTATGCCCTGATTGCCCTATAATAGACGCAGTGTTTGCCAGTCCTGTTCCTATGGCAGTATCAGTGGTTCCTATTAATATATCCGTGATATTACTCCATGCACATTCTGCCATTTGATCAACTGTAGCGGCAATCAATCCGTGTTGTATATTCGGATCGTAACCTGGATCTCCCTCTACTAAGATATAGGCTACTATGCCACCGCCATAACTATCGCCTACTGCTAGTGGTACCAGGACTGTGACTACACATGTTGCAGTCAAGCCTCCATCTACTGTTGCTACTATAATAGTTGTTGTACCTTCTGTTAATGGTGTGACTACTCCACCTGCTACGGTTGCTACTACCTCATTACTGGAAGTCCAATTTACGTTTTGGTTGGTAGCATCTGCAGGTATTACAGTCGCTACTAAAGTTCTTGTTGCTCCGCCTGCTGTTAGGGTCATGGTTGCTTGATCTAAAGTTACTCCTGTTACTGCTACTGGCGATATTATGCTGCAACCGTTAAGCAAAAACAATCCCAGAATGAAAGGCAAGCAAAACAATAAAAACATTTTTTTCTTAAACATTTGTCTTCTCCTTATTATTAAATATATTTTAAAATATAATATTTTCTCTTATTCGGTCAGATATTCTGATCTTGCCTGTTTGCTGGTATCGATATTCCTTTCCAGAAAGTGATTTGACTGCCCTGATGGTTCAGATTATCTTATTATCAAGTTATTTGGGGTGCTATTTTCCAATATAGATACTATTCTTTTTTCCCGTTTTTTTTATTTTTATTTCCTTCTTATTTATGTTTATAATGGATCTTTATTTTCTAAGTCTCTAATTTTGTGAAATTGTGTGAACTTGTGAAGCCTGACCCCAATTTCTTTTGCAATTACTTTATTTCTTTTTATGGCAGATAATCAAGTGGATTAACTGGTCTACCGTTTTCTCTGATTTCAAAATGAAGGTGAGAACCGGTAGCATTACCGGTAGAACCTACTTTATAGATGACGTCCCCTTTCGTTACATTCTGTCCTTCTTTCACCAAGTTGCTTGTACTGTGGGCATAGACCGTAGAATAACCATCAGCATGATCAATAATAACAACATGACCATATCCGTTAATATATCCCGAAAAACTTACTTTTCCACTTTCAGCAGCTTTTATTAATGCTTCGTCAGGGGCATTTATATCGATTCCAGTATGATAGTCCCGTCTATTCCCCAGTGTTCTAACTCCAAATTGAGAAGTGATATGTCCATTTAAAGGCCAGATGAAAGAGTGAGAAGATTTTGAAGAACTTCTGGTATCAGGTATTACGAGTCTTTGCCCGACAACAAGTCTTCCGTTTTCAGAAATTTGATTAGCACTGGCAATAGACTGTACACTCACCTGATATTTTCGGGAAATTTGCCACAAAGTTTCTCCTTTCTGGACTAAGTGGATAACACTTTTTTTGGATTTTTCTGTTTGTGCTACCGAGGTGCCTGTTTTCTGTTCGGCTGCTTGTTCAGTGGGTTCAGTAGCAGGAATGTCTAATTTTTGACCAACATATGGTGGGGTAATATTCTGCAGAGATTCTTTTCCATTACCTTTCTTTGTTTCATTTTCTTCATTTCCTGTACTATTACCCGAAGGCCTTTTAATAATCTGGTTCATGAGTAGCCTTTCAGAATTTTCTAAATCATCCGTCTGTGAAAAATCCTTTAAAGAAATCTGGTAACTTTGAGTGATCGTCCATAAGTTTTCATCTGCTCTACCTGTGGAATTAACTTTTTTTACCAAACTACTAAATTCCTGTTTTAAACTAGTACTGGTCTCCTGATAATTTAATTTGTCTTTATTTGCTTGAGCAACTTCCTGTAATGATAACTGAAATTGGTGAGCAATGGTCCAGAGAGAATCACCTTCTTGCATTTGATGCTCTGAATATCCCTGGGCTAAAATGTTAGCTGTTATACCTACAAAAAATATAAAAACGAATAATACTAATATAATTGACCAGGATAAGGAGATGGAAACTTTATTTTTATTGTAATTCATTTGCCCAACACCTATTTACTTAAAATAATGTAATTCTTTGTAAATCAAGCAGGGAATTAACTAGGCTCTTTCTGCTTTTATCTGTCGATCTATAACGCAAGACGCCTATCCATATGGTAAAGCAAAATCTATTCAAATATTCTACTCAAATATTCTAAGATTTAAAGCATAATGTGAATTTGTGAACCCGACCACTTTGTCCTCCTGACCCCTTTTCCTTCCCTATCTATGGATGAGGAATAATTGAAAAAATCGTAATTTCTTTTTTGTTTGATCCATAATAAAAAAATATACGGTAGGCAGAAGGAGTATTATGCTGGACATATGCCTCAAATACTTTTTCACCGAAAGGGCCTTTAATAGAATATATAATATGTGTTTGCAATCCAGGATGCCTGGGGTTATCTCCTAAAAACTTTATGGCTTTCCCTACTGTTTGATAATCTTTATTATTACTTTGATTTATTTTTAATTTCCTTAAAACATTTACGGCAGTTGGTGTTATTTTTATTTTAAAGCTCATGATTCATTCAATAATTTATCTATAAATTCTCTATAGTTTCTGCTTTCCCCTCTTTTGCCTCCTGTAGTCCCTGTCTTATCTGCCCAATTAATTCAGGCTTTTCATAAATCCAGGCTTCTCTGCTGGGAATAGCAGTTAAAGGCCTTAAAAGGATATCTCCCTCTTGCCCAATAAAAACTTGAAATTGATTTACTTTATTTTGCCCGGATATTTTTTTAATAATCTTTTCCCCTATAGTAATCCTATTTTTAGAATCTATAAACCTTATATCAAAAGGCATGAATTTTTGACTATATTTCTCTATTACCTCTTTCTTGTTCATCTTTTTTACCTCGCAAGCATTTTTTAATATCATATCACTAAGTGGGAAATATCGCAAATGGGATAATGGGAAATATCCTTAATTTCTCTAGCTCTAAGATTAGCTCTATCTTTCTGTATTAACTCCAATAAAATTAATAATATTCTTTTCAATCTCAGGAGGTATTTTATATTCCACTCCTTTATACATTATCATCTTAATCTTAGCAGATATATTTTGTGAACTTGTGAAGCCTGACCCTTTTGTTTTCTTTTGTTTTTGCTTTTGTTTTTTTTTGTTTAATTTGGTACCCTTCTGTAATTTTTGTTAATAGAAAAAAGGGGGGCAGGTCCTTTTTTAGAACCTGTCCCTTTTTTCATTCTATTCACATCGCAATTTATTGTTATAGTAATTTGGGAATATTTTTAAACATTCCTTTTGAGATTATGGCTGCTTAACCCATCCACCGGCTGTATATGTGTAGGTTCCTGCTAGTTTGCCACCGTCATCGTATACATCTTTAAATCCAGGATTTGCTCCCATTGTATCGGAATCGCTATCAATAGTTACATCATCTCCTATGGTAATCTGGGTAATTTTATTCAGCGGACCAACAAATGCCTTATTACCAATGCTCGTCACACCGTTGCCAATGTCAACCCAGGTAAGATTGTTATAGGCGAATGCCCATTGGTCAATAGATGTCACAGTATCTGGAATGGTGATCGAAGGAAGCTGGTTAAAGGAAAATCCTCCATAAGGAATGCTCGTCAAACCACTTCCGATAGTGAGTGATTGAAGTTTGATGCTGTTGAATGCCTCTGAACCTATGTATGTCACACTATCTGGTATAGTAACCGAGTGGAGCAGGTTGGCCATGAATGCAGCGGAACCAATCCTGGTCACACCCTCGGGGATTAAGATACTGGTAAGACTCTTCATATAAAATGCCTGGCTGTCAATAGCTACCACTGTAGTTCCCCCAATCGTGGGCGGAATAGACACATCTCCTCCAGAACAGATATACTCTTCTATTGTTCCGGTTAAGGGCTCAAAATCAAAACACGAGTCTGGTGTAAATTCAGAGAAGGTTGCAGTCACTGCTTTATTTCCATTAATAGTAATCGGCTCGGTAGCATTGCTGCTTACCAGGTCTCCAGTCCAGCCGTCAAACTGCAAGCCGCTATCAGCAATGGCTTCCAGGTCAAGAACTGTACCTTCGTCTACTGTCACAGGCACTGTGTAGAGAACATTGTCAACTTTTACACTCCCGTTACCAACGGTATTAACAGTCAGGGTGTACTGGGCAACAGGTGGATCTCCACCACCATCTCCCGGACAGTATTCGGAGATAATAAGACTGGTATTCTTCTTAATATCTCCAACATACGTTACATATGCTTCTAGAGTTTCTAGATCAAAGTAAGGTGTAGTGAAATGATATACCCCTCCTTTGGTAACCTCTACTGGAGAATATGTCCCTGAACCGGAACCCCCAAGAACAAGCTCTGCAGAAGTTACATTCTTTGCCTGGTTCAAGACCCAGTGGATGTAACCTTCTTCACCGCACTCTAAGGACAGGGAATTTATCCCCTTCCCTGTCCAAATGATAGTATTACCATTTCTGGCTATTTTGGAAGGGGAGTTATCCTGAGGCAGGGTGATATTGGCAATATCACTGCAGGCAGTAAAGGTCATAGCTAAGACCAGAAAAGATAAAATTAAAACAAGTATCTTTTTCATAATATGATTTCCTTTTCTTTAAAATATAATAATATAGAACAAACACATTATTTATCCATACATTTAATACATTTAATATTGAAAAGTTGGGAGTCTGGCAGTCATGTCTACTTAAGGTAGATACAGATCCATAACTTTGCGGCCTATCCTTTCGGATAGTGTGCTCTTTTCAGCCTTTTTGGATGGCTGGCAACATCTCCTTTACTTTTATATGAATAGAAAAAATAGAAAACAATCTATGGTTGTATTATGATACTCTTAAAAATGACTTCTAATGTAATATTTAAAGAAAATAAAAAAGATGATTCGGGGCAAAAAGCAGGTAGTCCGGCAGTCCCATTGAGGGAAATCATGAGGCGGGATCCGTAACTTTGCGTCCCATCGTTTCCGATGGTTAACCTTTCTCAGCTTATAGCTTTTTTATTCGATAAAGATACCTCCTTACCATAAAAATTGTATTTTGAAAACTATTTATTTTTTGCTTCTATTTTCTGGTAATTGTATAATATTTAAAAACAATAAGCAATAAAAATATTAAATAATTAAAAAAATATTTTAAACAATTCTCTTTGATAATTAAGAATATTACAGAATTGAGATCTACTTTATTCCACTTTTATTCTATAATCTTTCTGCTTTCAGGTAAGACCTCCAGAGGATATCAAAAGATGTAATTGTAAATGATAAAGATTTGACTCCCTTTTTATTTATGAAATATTAAATATATGAAGACCTGTTCCAATTTTCAATTTTTATCATTATTAAAATAAGGGGATGTTAACTGGCCTGTTATTTATACAGGGCAAATCAACATCCCCTTTGCTTTTACTTTTCTTTTAATTAATTATCTTATACTTTATACTTTTACAAATTCCTTGTCTTTCTTTATCACACTTTTATCTGGTATATAAAAGTGAAATTCGTTAACCCTTGGCAATTTAATACCCAGGGTCTCCTGCATCAATTCCTCTATGGTTTCGATAAAAATAAATTGAATATCTTTCTTTATCTCCTCCGGGACATCGCAAAGATCTTTTTTATTTTCCAAAGGAAGGAGTATTTTTTTAATACCGGAACGATGTGCCGCTATTACCTTTTCTTTTATTCCCCCCACCGGAAGAATTGTGCCTCTTAAGGATATTTCTCCGGTCATTGCAATTTTTGCATCTACCGGAATTCCGGTAAACAGAGAAGCTATTGATGTAAACAGGGTCACACCGGCAGATGGACCATCTTTAGGTATAGAGCCCTGTGGTATATGAATATGAAGGTCATGTTTATCAAAATGATTATCCTCCAAACTCAAAAACAATCTCGATCTGATTAAGCTCTGAGAAATTTTAGCTGACTCTTTCATAACATCACCTAATTGCCCTGTAAGGGTTAGCTCTCCCTTTCCTGGCATAAAAGCACTTTCAATAAATAAAATATCCCCACCAACAGGTGTCCATGCTAATCCGGTAACTACCCCTGGCGGGTTTGATTTCTTAACTTTATCATATCTGGATATCTCGGGTCCTAATATGTCAAACAACATTTCTTCTTTTACTATATAAGGAATTTTTACCTCATCAACTATAATCTTTTCTGTTGCGTGTCTGGCTATAGCTGATAATTGTTTTTTCAGTCCTCTCACTCCCGCTTCCCGGGTATATTTATCTATAATCGCCTTTATGGTATCATCTTCTATTTTTAATTGTTCAGGCGTCAGACCATGATTTTCCAAAACCTCATCCATCAGATGTCTTTTTGCTATATGGAATTTCTCAGTCGTTGTATAGCTGTGAATCTGAATTATTTCCATTCTGTCTCTAAGTGGTTCGGGAATATCCCTTAAGGAATTGGCTGTTCCAATGAAAAATACATCAGATAAGTCATATGGTACTTCCAGGTAATGGTCTGAAAATGAATTATTTTGTTCAGGATCCAGTACCTCCAGTAATGCGCTGGCCGGATCTCCCATATTGGAAGCTAATAGCTTATCTACCTCATCTAATATAAACACAGGATTATTGGTTCGGGCTTTTTTGATTCCCTGTATAATTCTGCCAGGAAGTGCACCAACATAAGTTCTCCTATGTCCTCTAATTTCGGCTTCATCCCTTACGCCTCCAAGGCTTATTCTCACATATTCTCTCTGAAGCACTTTGGCTATACTTTTCCCCAAACTGGTTTTTCCCGTTCCCGGAGGCCCTACCAGAAGCAGGATTGAACCCTGCTGGTTATTCTTAAGCTTCATCACAGTTAGATGTTGAATAATTCTCTCTTTTACCTTATCCAGACCATAGTGGTCTTTTTCTAAAATATTTTTAGCTTCTTTAATGTCTACTTCCTTTATGCAGCTTTTCCCCCAGGGGAGTGCTATCAGTAAATCCAAATAATTTCTGATTACATTTGCCTCCACATTATTTGGTCCTTGATTTTCCAATTTCTCATTTTCTTCCAGAGCAATTTCTTTTACATCTTCAGGCATCTTAGATTCATTGATTAAGGTCAGGTAATCCTTCTTTTTAGTTCCAGACTGCTTTCCTTCATTTAATTCTTCCTGTATTGCTTTTAACTGTTCTCGCAGCATTTTTTCTCTATATTGCTTATTCACTTCACCGGTCAACTTTGCATTTATCTCCATTTGAAATTTAATATTTTCTTTTTGCTTAATAAGAAAATCTAAAAACATTAAACATTTTTTTCTTCTGGATCTAATTTCAAATAATTCTTGTTTTTCAGAAGGGGATATGTTGATAAACTGCATTAAATAGCTAATCATTTTTTCTAAATCATTTATACTATT
>JAQUNC010000034.1 GCA_028717805.1 Atribacterota bacterium | reverse complement strand
GTTCTCCCATATTGGTATACAGTCCAGTTGGATATGAATATGCTATTGAGAAAGCAGATACTACCAAGGGATGGACTTTCCCGGCGGTAGATGAAGAACACTCCTTGGGTTATGTAAACGAAATCAACCACTTTGTTGATTGTGTCAAGTTAGATAAAGAAATTGAGAAAGGTGCTCAAGGGGAAGACGGCCGAATTGCTCTCCAGATAATAAAGAGTGTCTATCAATCTGAAAAAGAAGGTAAACTTGTAAAAATTAATTAAACAAGTCAGTCAATCCTTTTGTTTATTCTTAAGTACCAATATCATCAAACTTTTTATTAAATTTATGGCACAAGTAGTGATCCCTTTTCTCTTGATAAGTATGGTTGTATTGCTTTTAGTTTCTTATTGGCCTGGTTTAGTATTATTTATTCCAAAGCTATTAGGATACCTATAGATATCTGAACAATTTTTTTATCTAATAAAGCAATTAACAGGATCTTTAAATATTATTTGAGGTGATTAAAAATATGAAAGCAGCTGTAAAAGTGAATGAGCAAAAAGAATGTATTATTAAAGATATGCCGTTACCCGTTCCTGGTCCACATGAAGCTTTAGTAAAAGTGAAAGCTGCTGGCTTTTGTGGAACAGATGTAGCAATTATAGACAATCATTTTATGGGAAGGCATGGTAAAGTAAAATTACCTATGATACCTGGACATGAATTATCCGGAGGGGTAGTGGAAGTAGGAAATAATGTAACTAAGGTAAAAATTGGTGACCGAGTTACCAGTAGTGACATCAAAGGTTGCGGGACTTGTTATGGTTGTAAAATCGGATTATTTCATTACTGCCGTAATTGGGATCACCTGGGGATAGATACACCGGGTTGTTTTGCTGAATATGTCGTTGCTTCAGAGGATATTCTTTTTCCTGTGCCAGATAATATTTCCGATGATGAAGCCACATTACTAGAGTTAGCCACTACATCTACCAGGGCTTTTCGGACTAATTGTATCAAACCGGCAAGCACAGTAGTATTATTAGGGCCCGGCCCCTTTGGTCTTTTATTGCTTCAGTCTGTATTGGCTGCCGGAGCTGGCTATTGTATTATGATTGGTTTGAATGGTGATGAACAAAGATTAAAAGTTGCTACTGAACTGGGAGCAAGTAAAGTAATCAATGCAGATCAAACTGATGCGGTGCAAGAGGTCTTAGATTTTACTCAGGGCAAAGGAGCTGATGTGGTAGTTGAGGCTACCGGTAATGCCGTTGCTGTTTCTCAGGGCATGGATATATTGGGAGTAGGAGGATTACTCCTGATGGGTGGAAGTGGATTTGCTGGAAAAGAAATCTCTTTTAAACCATGGAATGTAGTTAGAGAAGAAAAGCAACTGAAGGGATTACAGGGATTTACCTGGGCCGATTACCTGTTAGCCTTAGAGCTGTATACACAAAAAAAGATGAAACTTAAACCATTGATTACCCATGTTATGAAGTTAGAAGATATAAATAAAGCCTATCAGATTGCTAAGAATAAAGAATCTATTAAGGTAGTACTTCATCCATGAATAATGAATCAAATCTAAAAAGTATCATTAGATATTGAAAATTGTAATAGTTTTTTATATAATTAAAATATGATTTAGAAAGATATTCTGTAATATAGAATGGAAATAAAATTAAAATGAATAAAATAACTCCAAATTATCCTATAAAAGTATTAAATAAAGCCTTCACAGTCCTAGATATATTACTAAAGAATAATGCGCCAATGAGTATGACTGAGATTAGTGAGCAATTGCATTTTTATCCCAGTACCATTCACCGTATACTTGATACTTTAAAATACGGTGGATATGTAGAACAGGATCCTTCCACACAAAAATATCAATTAGGCTTGAAGTTGTTAGAATTAGGAATGGCAAAATTACAACAAATTGACCTCATAAGAGAATCTACTCCCTACTTAAAGGAGCTAGCAAAACGATGTGATGAAACAGTGCATTTAGGAATTCTTGAAGATACCAATGTTCTTTATTTGGTTAAGGAGGAATCAACCCAAACTATTAGAATGATTTCTTATGTTGGCAAGAGAGCGCCCTTACATTGTACCGCATTAGGTAAAATATTATTGGCTTTTCTTCCCTCAGACAAAAGAGAACATATATTAGATAAAATAGAGCTTTCTAAACTCACTGAAAACACGATAACTGATAAGTGTAAGCTGATAGAAGAGCTTAATAAAATTGAACAAGAAGGATTTGCCCTGGATAGAGAGGAGAATGAAAAATATGTTCGCTGTATTGCTGCTCCAATCAGGAATTATCAGGGAAGAGTCATTGCTGCAGTGAGCATTTCAGGCCCTTCTTACCGCATAAATAAGGGAAAACAGAGTAAATTAATAGATGAATTGATTTATAGCTGCAACAAAATTTCTGCTCGGTTAGGATTTCAATTAAGTTCTTAAGCAATTTTGTGAACAAATTTTAAATTATACTGATATTATCATAAATCTAATTAAAAGGAGGACATTCAATTGAACAATATTCTCAAAAGAATTGGAGAATTAGGGATTGTACCGGTAGTAAAGATTGATAGAGCTGAAGATGCTGTTCTCTTGGGTAAGGCACTTCTTTCAGGAGACCTTCCTGTTGCAGAGATTACCTTCAGAACCTCTGCCGCTGAAGATGCTATTAAGGCTTTAACGGATGAACTTCCTGAAATTTTAGTGGGAGCGGGTACTGTTTTAACAATTGAACAGGCAAAGAAAGCAGTCACTGCTGGTGCCAAATTTATTGTGTCTCCTGGTTTTAACACCAAAATTGTTGATTATTGCCTCGAAAACAATATTCCGGTGACTCCGGGAGTTAACAGTCCTACTCAGATTGAAATGGCTATAGAAAAGGGATTAGAGGTAGTAAAATATTTCCCAGCAGAAGCATCGGGGGGCTTAAATCTTCTAAAAGCCTTATCTGGACCTTTTTCTGAGATCAAATTTATTCCTACCGGAGGAATTGATCAGAATAATTTATTGGCTTATCTATCCCATTCCCAAGTTTTAGCCTGTGGTGGAAGCTGGATGGTTAAATCCGACTTTATCTCCTCCCGGAACTTTGATCGTATTACCGAACTCGCCAGAGAAGCGGTTTCCACTATGTTAGGTTTCCAGTTAGCCCATTTAGGCATAAATGAAGAGACCCAGGAGAAAGCCCTCAATGCTGCCAATCTATTATCTCATAACTTCTATTTTACTACTAAAGAGGGAAATAGCTCAATCTTTGCTGGTTCTGGCTTTGAGGTAATGAAAAATAAATACCTGGGCGAACATGGTCATATTGCCATTGCCACCAATAATATTAGCAGAGCCATTGCCTATCTAAAAAGAAAGGGTATCTCTATCTTACCTGAGACCGCCAAAGAGTCTAATGGTAAGTTGAAGGCTGTTTATCTGAATATGAATGTATCTGGCTTTGCCGTACATTTGATGCAAAGATAATAATACAAGGGAGGAAATCATGGGAAAGTATGTTACCTTTGGTGAAATTATGTTAAGATTAAAACCACCTCAGTTTGAGCGATTTTTTCAGAGCCCTCTTTTGGAAGCAACCTTTGGTGGTGGGGAAGCAAATGTGGCAGTAGGATTAGCTAGATTCGGTCTTGAAGTGGCTTATGTTTCGGTTATTCCTGATAATCCCATTGGTGAGGCTTGTATCAGAGAATTAAAAAGACAGGGAATTGATGCCTCATTCATAGTGCGAAAAGGAGAAAGGCTCGGTATCTATTTCTTAGAAGCAGGAGCAAACCAGAGACCCTCAATGGTGGTCTATGACCGCTCACACTCAGCTATTGCTGAAGCAAGGATGGGTGATATTGACTGGGATAAGGTATTTCAAGGAGCCAGCTGGTTTCATATTACCGGTATTACACCAGCGATCTCTTCTTCAGCAGCTAACCTTTCTATAGAAGCTGTTAAGAAAGCAAAAGAAAAGAACGTTACGGTATCCTGTGATCTAAACTACCGGAAAAATCTCTGGAAATATGGGAAGTCTGCTCCTGAAATCATGAGTGAATTAGTGAAATATGTGGATATAGCCGTGGGCAATGAAGAGGATTGTCAGAAATCCTTGGGGGTAAAGATGGATATAGATGTAGAGTCAGGGGAGTTGTCAGCAGAAAAATATCAGGAGATAACTCAAAAGATTTTAGGCCTATACCCCAATATTAGAAAGATTGCTATTACCCTAAGGGAAAGTCATTCGGCAGATTATAATGGCTGGTCGGCAATACTTGATAACAGGAAGGAATTCTTTGTTTCTAAAAAATATGAAATCCATGATATTGTGGATAGAGTAGGTGGTGGAGATACTTTTGCTGCCGGATTAATTTACGGTCTGAATCATCTCTCCAGTGACCAGGAAGCCCTGGAATTTGCGGTAGCTGCATCCTGCCTCAAACATTCCATACCAGGTGATTTGCCTTTACTTTCCTTAAAAGAGGTGAAAAATTTAATGGGAGGAGCTACTTCCGGGAGGGTACAGAGGTAAACATAAATAATAAGACTTGTAACACTACTTCAGATTAACAAGCTTCAGAATAACTTATTCTATTCTATAGGAGGTGATAAGCTGGTAAAATTGCTGTCAATTGTATTGGGAAGTTAAATCAGTGAATCAATGTTAAATTAAATTAGGAGGAAAAACAAAATGAAAAAAATTAATGCAGTGTTATTAATTGTTATAGCTTTGGTAGTGATATGCTCGTCATTGGTATCCGCTCAGGCTAAATATGTGCTAAAGTTTAATCACGTATTATCGCCTAATGAACCATATCACCAGGGATTTCTCAATTGGGCGGAAAGAGTAAAAGAAAGAACCAACGGGGAAGTCGAGATTCAGGTCTTTCATAGCGCACAACTGGGAGTGGAAGAAGATATAATTGAACAGATTCGTCAGGGTGTTAATGTAGGACAAAATACAGATTCAGCACGTTTAGGTAATTATATTTCTGGCATCGCAGTGATGAATGGACCTTACTTTGTAAATAGCATTGAAGAGGTAAAAAAGTTAAATGAAATTCCTACTATAAAAAAATGGAATGAAGAATTAGCTACTGAGTACGGTTTAAAGGTTCTTTCCTTTAACTGGGTACAGGGATTCAGGCATTTTATGACCAACAAACCAATTAAGTCACCAGAGGATTTAAAGGGTTTACGAATCAGAACTCCTCCCGCTCCAATCTGGTCTGAATCAGTAAGAGCATTGGGCGCTGTACCGACAGCTATTAACTTTGGTGAAATATATACTGCTGTACAACAAAAAGCAGCTGATGGCGCTGAACTTGTTTATGCCAATATTTTTGGTGCCAATTTGTTTGAAGTATTGAAATACGTATGTGAAACAAAACATTTCCTGCTGATTAACTTTGAAGTAATTAGCGCTAAATGGTTTGATAGTCTACCTGAAGAATATCAAAAAATTCTGGTTGAAGAATGTGATAAAGCAGGATTAGAGACTTCTTATTCCATGGAAGAACAAATTCCGGATTATAGAAAAAGAGCTGAAGAGAAAGGTATGACTATTATTCCCACAGAAGAAATAAATATTGAAGCATTCAAAGAAGCAGGTAAAGCAGCCTATGAAGTACTTGGTATTGCCAATGTCAGAGAGCAAATCTTAGAAGAATTAGCAGCAATGCAATAGTATAGAAATCTGGAACTAAAATTATTGTCTAAAAGCTAATTACTTTTCGGCTAATTTTCTATACCTGGTACAGTTTATGGAAATTTACGAGGGCAAAGCGATTAGTTATAGTTGAATTTAAGCAATCAAGGCTTTGCCCTTGTTTGATAAAAATTATAATATTTTTTAGCATCATCATAAATCGATCACCTTTATACCAAAAATAAATTAGTAAATCTTTGATCTTAAATTTATTTAATCAAATGGGGGAATTGGAGGGATTTATGTGAATAGATTTAGGAAAACATACGAATTTATAGGGAAGGCAGAGAATTTTATAGCTGGATGGTTATTTGTTGTTATAGTTTGTATCATTTTTGTAGCAGGATTTGGGAGAAGCATTGGTTATCCCATTAGATGGGCTATGGACGCTTCTACCTTTCTTTTTGCTTGGGCGGTATTCTTCAGTGCCGATATTACTATGAGAAAAGATAGGCATGTAAATGTAGAAATTTTGGTTAATAGATTTCCAGATAAAATAAAGAATTATCTTACTTTGCTTAACTATATAATTATCATTGTTTTTTTATTTTTTCTTATTGTCTATGGCATAAAGCTTTGTTTTATTACTAGATTCAGGGCTTTTCAGGGAATTCCAGGCTTTAGTTATACCTGGGTAACTCTAAGTATACCTATTGGATGCACTTCCCTTCTCTTAACTATTTTACTTAAAATTGAGCATTTGATTAAAAGTGAGAAACTTCAAATTTTAGGAAGAAAATAAAATACATGACTACCATAATTGAACATAATAGCATGTTGGAAGAATCAAACTTATTTAAGGAGGAGTGATAATGTTACTCGTCTTTACCTTATTTGTTGTATTTCTTTTATTAGGAATGCCGGTAGCTTTTGCAATAGGCATATCCGGATTTGTTTTTTTTATTCAGCAGCCTACCCTACCCTTTACTATGCCTGTGCAATTGATTCTTTCCCAAACACAAAATTTCACCTTGCTGGCCATACCAACTTTTATCTTTGCCGGTAATTTGATGAATAATACCGGGATAACAAAAAGGCTGGTTAACTTTGCTTCGGTTTTAGTAGGACATAAGCCTGGTGCTCTTGCTCATACCAGTGTGGTAATGAGTACCATGATGGGTGGCGTTTCTGGTTCAGCTATTGCTGATGCAGCAATGGAATCGCGTATATTGGGTCCTGATATGATCAAACAAGGTTATGCACCTGGTTATTCCGCTGGAGTACATGGATTTTCCGCTTTAATTACCATTTCTATTCCACCCAGCATTGGTATGGTATTGTATGGAAGTATTGGAGAAGTATCAATCGGGCGACTTTTTGCCGGAGGCATTGTTCCCGGTCTTTTAATGATGCTCTCCTTAATGATTACTGTTTCCATTACTGCAAAAAGAAGGGGTTATTTGCCAGTGAATAAAATAAAAGCTCCTGCCAAAGAGATGCTTACTACTTTCTTTAGAAGTATCTGGGCAATTTTGTTCCCGATTATACTATTGGTAAGTCTTCGCTCTGGTTTGCTACTACCATCTGAAGCAGGAGCACTTGCTGCCATCTATGCCTGTATGGTGGGCATAGTTGTATACCGAGAACTGACCTGGGAAAGATTCCAGGATGCTATTCTTAATACCATCCTAGACGTAGGAATGATTATGTATTTGATTGCCCTGTCTGGTTTAGTGAGCTATGGACTTACCTGGGAGATGATACCGCAGGCACTATCACAATTTATTTTAACATTAAGCGAAAATCCAGTTTTTATCACTACTATTATTTTATTATTCCTTTTATTTTTAGGCATGGTAATGGATTCTACTGTTATCATTTTACTCCTGACCTCAATATTGATACCTATTATGAAAGCTGTAGGAGTAGATTTGGTCTTTTTTGGGGTAATTATGGTTATTACCTGTGCCATAGGGCTTTTAACTCCACCGGTTGGTGTTGCCATGTATTCTGTCTGCTCTATTATGGATTGTTCTATTCAAGAATTTATAAAGGAAAGCTGGCCATTTTTTATAGCTGTAATATCTGTAATTATTATATGTGTGATATTCCCCGGTCTTATTACTTTTGTTCCTAATTTAATTTTTGGTTAAAATTGATTTAGATATAATTGAAAAATAAAAAACATATTATTAAAGGAGTAAGATTATGTCTAATAAAAAGTTTAAGATTGTTATTACTGATTGTGATCATCCTTCTGTAGATATTGAAAAAAAAGTCTTAAGTGCAATTAATTCCGAACCCCTTTTAGAATCATGCCGTACAGAGGATGATGTAATAAAAGTTGCATCTGATGCTGATGCTGTGATCAATCAATATGCTCCCTTTACCAGGAGGGTAATACAGTCACTTCAAAAGTGCAAAATAATTACTCGTTATGGAGTTGGGGTAGACAATATCGATCTAAAAGCAGCAACTGAACATAATATTATTGTGGCAAATGTCCCTGATTATTGTGTTGATGAGGTTTCAACCCATGCCTTTTCTCTAATTCTCTCCTGCGCCAGGGCTATAACGAGGTTAGATAGAAAAGTAAGAGAAAAAAAATGGGATTTTACTTTAGCTAAACCACTCTTTAGAACACAGGGTCAGACCATAGGACTCTTTGGTTTGGGTAGGATTGCCAGGATGGTGGTAGAAAAGGTTGCAGGTTTTGAATTTAAAGTAATTGCTTATGATCCTTACGTCTCCAAAACAAATAGTGATGTAGAATTGGTTACTTTTGACCGCTTATTCTCTGATTCAGATTTTCTTTCTATCCATGCTCCTTTAACTGAGGAAACAAAGCATATTATTGGAGAAAAAGAACTGAAAATGATGAAGAATACAGCCTATTTGATTAATACTTCTCGTGGACCTCTGGTTGATGAAAAGGCCTTATATATAGCCCTAAGAGAAAGATGGATTGCCGGTGCAGCTCTGGATGTTATGGAAAATGAACCACCTGATTGGGAGAATCCCTTACTATCTCTGGAAAATACAATTATAACTCCTCATATCTCTTTTTACTCAGAAGAGTCCTATGTTGAGCTTAAAACAAAAACTGCTGAGGCTGTTCTTTCTGTACTTACCGGAAATAGACCAAGATCAGTAGTGAATCCACAAGTTTTAAGTAGTTAAGCTTTTTACAGGAGGTTAAAAAATGAGCTTAAAGGATAAAATAGCAATTATTACCGGTGCTGGTAGAGGTATTGGTAAAGCGATTGCCCTTACTCTTGCTCGGGAAGAAGCAAATATCATTGTTAATGATATTAATACAGAAATTGCCCAGAATGTTGCTGACGAAATAAAAGGTATGGGTAGAAGAGCCCTTGCCATTCAAGCAGATATTTCCGTAGCAAAAGAAGTAAACCAGATGGTGGCATTGAGCATGAGAGAATTCGGTAGAATTGATATTTTGGTAAATAATGCTTCAATTATTAAAAGGGGAACTATTGAGGAGCTTAGTGAAGAGGATTGGGAAAAGGTAATTAATGTGAATCTTAAAGGTACTTTCCATTGTATGAAGTCGGTTGTGGGAATTATGAAAAAGCAGAGATATGGGAAAATAGTTAATATTTCTTCTATAGTAGGCAAAATAGGAGATCTGGCTTCTGCTCTCTGTTATGGTGCATCTAAGGCAGGTATAGCTTGCTTGGGCAAATCCTTAGCTAGAGAATTGGCTCCCTTTAATATTAATGTTAATGTGGTTGCTCCTCATGCTATTGAGACAGAGATGAGCAGGGAATGGCCTGAAGAAAAAAGAAAAAGTATCATCGCTGGAATACCACTTGGAAGAATGGGGGAACCGGAGGATGTGGCAGAAGCAGTTGCTTTTTTGGTATCAGATAAAGCTAAATTTATCACTGGTGAAGTTCTGGATGTCAATGGTGGAAGTTTAATGGATTGAATAGAAATAAGTGACTAAGAAAATTAATCCTCTTTAAATTATTATTGGGATTATCTCCTATGTGGATTCTTTATTTACTTAATTTTATCAAATAGAAAAATTACCAATTATTATTGTATCTGAGATAAAAGGAGGCCATGCTATGAGTAAGGCTATTCGTATCGGAATAGTTGGTTGTGGTTTTGCTGCTGATTTTCATTATAATTCCTATCAACGAGTTACTGGTTTGGAGGTTAAAGTGGTGGGGATTACATCGCTTACCAGAGAACGTCGAGAAAAGTTTGCCTGTAAATGTGGTATTAATACCTTTAATTCTCTGGAAGAAATACTTCCCGAGGTGGATGTCATTGATATATGCACTCCAGTATATACTCATGAAGAAATATCTATGAAATCTTTAGAGGCAGGTAAGCATATAATTGTGGAAAAACCCTTTACAGGATATTTTGGACCACCTGGAGACAAGAATTTTAAAGGTAATAAATTTCCAAAAGAAGAAATGCTAAAAGAGGCTATAGCCAGCACCAAAAGAATAATAACTACAGCCTTAAAGTATCAGAGAAAAATCTGTTATGCCGAAAATTGGATTTATGCACCGGCTGTGCAGAAAGAGGCAGAAATTATTTCCAAGTCCCGGGGGCAGATATTATGGGCTCTGGGAGGACAATCACATTCCGGAAGCCTTTCTCCGGCTTATGGAATCTGGCGACTCTCTGGGGGTGGTTCTATTGTTGGTAAAAGCTGTCATCCTTTATCTGCACTGCTTTATCTCAAACAGGTAGAAGGGATTGCCAGTAATAACAGAGCAATTCGTCCTAAGACAGTGAGTGCCCGCACTCATGAGATAACCAGAAATCCCAGTTTTATAAACAAAGGTTTTTTAAGAACTGATTATGAGGATATAGAAGATTATGGTTATCTCCACGTGGTATTCGATGATGGTATGATTGCCGATATTTTTGCCTCAGAATTGGTAATGGGTGGTGTACATAACTGGTTAGAAATTTTTGCTAATAACCATAGGATTCGTTGTAATTTGAGCCCTACTGATGCCTTAGAACTTTACAATCCAGATGAAAAGCAATTGGGAGATGTTTATATAATGGAAAAAATTGGTACCAAGCAAGGCTGGTCTAATCCAGCACCTGATGAAAACTTTATGTTTGGTTATCCTCAGGAAATACAGGACTTTATGGAATCAATTGCTGGCGAAAGAGAGCCTAAAGCGGGAATGTTATTAGCCAGTGATGTAATAAGTGTTCTTTATTCAGCTTATGTATCAGCAGAGAAAAAAGGTATGGAAGTAGAAATACCGCTAATAGCTCCTAAGGAGATGATATGAAAATAAGATTTTGACTTCTTTACATTTTGAGGTATAATATTTGTAGGAAAAATTCATTGATATAGAACAATATTCTATAATGTAGAATGATTATGGTTTTTGCAGAAAAAAGCAGAAAAAGTATGAGGCATGTTCTAAAAAGTTAATACTCAAGAGAAAAAAATAGTGGTATATAGAAGGAGGTGAGGCAAGAAGCATCAATGAAGGCATTGGCTAGAATAATATTAAGCAGAAAAAGTTTAATAATATTTATTTAAAAGAGGGATTAAAAAATGTTAAAAAAAGTTTTTTCTGTAATATTAATTCTTTTTCTAGTCCTTGCAATGTTTACCCAGATAGTGGGAGCTAAGACTACTATTCATCTTGCCAGTCCCTTTGCAGCAGGTCATATTTTAGTAGAAGCAGGAGAAAAATTTAAAGAGCTGTTAGAGAAAGAAAGCGGAGGAGAAATTGAAGTACTTGTTCAAGCTGAATTAGGTTCTGAAGAAGAAGTCAATGATTGGTGTAGTGAAGGGAAAGTAGAAATGCAGACTACTGGAGGAAGACCAATTGAGGTTTCTGCTCCCCAATATTTCTTTTTCAATGCACCTTATGTCATGAGAGACTTTGAACATTTCCTGAAAGTTTGGGAATCTCCTTTAGGAATGGAAGCTAGGGATGTAGTTGCAGAAAATGGCAATATGATATATCTGGGAATAGTTTATCGAGGATTACGTCAAACAACTTCAAACAAACCAATTTATACACCGGAAGATGTCCACATGTTAAAACTTAGATTGCCAACAGTAAAGACCTGGATTGCAGTATGGGAAGAAATCGGTGCAGCTCCTGTTCCCATTCCCTTGCCCGATCTCTATAATTCATTAAAAGACGGAACAGCGGATGCATCCGAAGGCGATTTACCACAGATTTCTTCTTTCAAATTAGATGAAGTGCAAAGTTATCTCACTATAACAAACCATCTGGTTCAAACCGGAGGAATCCTTATTAATAAGAGTTTTTTTGAAGGATTATCCAATGACCAGCAGGAGCTAATTTTAAAGAATATAAAACAAGCTGTTAATTGGGCTAATGATAAAATTAAGAAAGGTGAGACAGATATTCTCGTTGATCTTCAGAAGAAGGGGATGCAAGTGGTAATTCCTGATGCTGTTGCCTTCCGGGAAAAAGGGAAACCGGCTGTTGAAGAACTGTTCAGGACCGAATGGCCAGTAACGACTTGGGAAGAAATATTGGCTTATTGAGAAGAAGGAAAAATTATAATAAGTCCAATATCTTTCTGAATTCGTAATGGATGAAGGAGGAGGGTATCAATTGAATATCAATAACCCAATTAGTTAAGAAAATGCCCTCCCCCGATTTAGATTCACCAATAATCTTTATATTCTTAAGATATTGACTTGAAAAAATGAAGATAAGGAAATGCTGAAAATGAAGTAGAATCTGATAACAGAATAGGAGTTACAATCATGTTTAATCTGGATGAAGTAAACGAGAAGAAAAAAAGAATAAGAGTTTTAATGGACTCATTAAACCTTAATGCTCTTCTATTGAAGAGGCAATGTAACTTTTCCTGGATTACCTGTGGTGGCACAAATCAGGTAAGTATTGCTACTGATACGGGTGCTGCCTATATCCTGATTACTTCTGGCGAAGAATATGTTATTTGTAATAACATCGAGGCGCCTCGTATTGAAAAAGAAGAGAAACTCTTAGAACAGGAATATAAAATTAGGTCATTTAAATGGTATGAAGATAGGGAAGAGCAAATAATTAATGAGATAGTTAAAGGCGGGGAGATTGGTTGTGACATTTCTTTCCCTGGAACTAAAAATGTATCTCAATCTTTAAATTCCCTCCGCTACTCTCTTACTCCCTGGGAAGTGGAAAGATATCAGGAAGTTGGCTATCTTACTTCTAAAGTTATTGAAGAAACTGCCTTGACTATAAAACCGGGTGATAAGGAATGTGAGATTATCGGTAGATTAGCCGAAAGGTTATGGGCTAATCGTTTAGATTATATTACTACTTTTTGTGCTGCAGATGAGAGGATTGCTAATTTCAGACATCCTCTGGCAACAGAAAAAAAAGTTAATCAGAGAGTTATGCTCTGTGTTAATGCTAGAAAATGGGGATTAATTATCTCCCTCACCAGATTTGTTCAATTTGGAAAAATCCCTGAGGAGATAAAAAAGAAATATCAGGATAATGTCTATATAGATTGTGTAATGATGTCCAATACTATACCTGGAAGGCCGGTGCTGGAAGCTTTTAAAAAGGGTCTAGAAGCATATCAGGAAATGGGATACCCGGAAGAATATCAACTTCATCATCAAGGAGGAGCTATCGGTTATACGGGTAGAGATTATAGAGTAAACTTTCAAACCAATGAAATTATCCAGGAAAACCAGGGATTTGCTTGGAATCCTTCTATTACCGGTAGTAAAAGCGAGGATACCATGTTGGCTACTTCAGATGGCCCAGTACTTTTATCCAAACCGGTAATTTTCCCAACACTAAAAATTAAAGGAGGTGAGCATACTTTTATAAGACCCGATATTTTGATAAAATAAATTAGATTTTCTACATTTTTTGGTAGGAAAAACTTTAGAAAAGGAGAGGTAAGTTAAAATGAAAATATTTGCTAAGGTTAAAATTGTGATAGTATCTATAATTTTGCTTTTACTCTGTTCTATGTTTATTTTACCTGGGGTTTCTGCTCAAGAAGCATTCCCATCCCGGGAAATAGAACTTATGATTCCCTGGTCTGTAGGAGGAGCAACTGATATATCTTTCCGAACCTTTTTATCTGTTTTACCCAAGTATTTAAAAGTGCCAGTAGTTATTGTCAATATACCTGGTGGAGGTGCAGTTCCTGGATATGCTGAGGCAATGACTAAAAAACCAGATGGATATTATATTGTTGCCTGGGCTACCCCTTCCATAACCAAAACCCATATGAGTGTTACCCCTTATGATTATAAAACCTTTGTTCCCATTATTAATTTAACTAATGCACCTTGCTGGATTTTAGTGCCAGGGAATTCGCCTTATCAGAATTTAACTGACTTACTTGATGCTGCCAAGAAGCAGCCAGGCAATGTTACCATGGGTAATGCTGGTGCAGGTGGCGGTACTCACATGATTGGCTTGGCTTTTGAAAAAACTGCTGGAGTTAGTTTTAACCATGTTCCCTTCCAGGGAGGAGGACCTGCTCTGGTTGGTGCTATGGGTGGACATGTTGATTCAGTAATTGTTTCTCCACCGGAGGGCGTAGCACAGCTGGAGTCAGGAGATTTAAGATGTGTAGCCGTTTTTTCAGAGGAAAGACTGGAAGGATTTCCTGATGTTCTTACTGCTAAAGAACAAGGGGTTAATTTTACTTTAGGACAATGGAGAGGCTTAGCTGCTCCTAGCGGTACTGATTCAGATAGAATCAAAATCATTCATGATGCCTTTAAAGCCACCATGGAAGATCCGGATTTCATGGTACTGGCAAAAAATGCTGGAGTATTACTTGACTATAAAGGGACAGAAGAGTTTACTAAATGGGTAGAAGAACAGGATCAATTCTATAAGGATTTAATAATAACCAATAAACTAGGAGATAAGTATAAATAATTAATTCGGATAGATAGAGGGGTATTAGTGATAATACACTGTTACCTCTCTATCTTTTTAGGGGAAGATTTTAAATGGGGAAAAAAGAAATTATACTGAGTATGATATTTATAATTGTTTCCATTATAGTTTTTGCCTTAACTTTCCAATTTCCTCATCAAACTGTTGCTCTGGCACCAACTGCATTTCCTCGCTTTATCAGCGCAAGCTTGATACTGCTTTCCATAATCCTTTTAATACAGGGGATCAAGGGAATTACCAAAGGTGCTTCTGGGCAGTCTGGGCAGAAAGAAGAAAAATTAAAAAAGTATAAAGGTTTTATTTTCAAACTTATACTAATGATGTTTTTAGCTTTTTTATATACCCGGATTATTGGTAAAATTGGTTATTTAGCATCAACTCCCCCATTTATAGCAGGCAATATGCTCCTTTTTAAGGAGAGAAGGGTTACTTGGATTATAGCGTTATCATTGACTATTACCTTTTTATTGTATTTTATATTTAGAATGGTATTTAAAATACCAATTCCTCGTTTTACTCTTTTTTAAATGTGTAATTAAAGGAGAGATATAGATTGGCAATCATTCAAGGATTTTTATATGTTTTACATCCATCGCATTTCCCTTTTCTTTTATTAGGGGTTATAGGAGGCATAATTGTTGGTGCAATTCCCGGACTGACTGGTTCGGTCGGTATAATTTTGTTGCTGCCTTTTATATATTATCTGGATGTAAGTACAGCAATTGTTATGCTTTGTGGAATGTTCTGTGGGGCAATTTATGGTGGTTCAATTTCAGCTATCTTAATATCTACACCAGGTACTCCTTCTGCAGCTGCAACGGTTCTTGATGGGTATCCTTTGTCTCAAAAAGGTGAAGCGGGAAAAGCAATTGGAGTTGCCACCATTGCTTCTGCAACTGGAGGAATTATCTCTACCTTTTGTTTGATGTTCATTGCTCCTCAATTAGCTCGTCTTGCTCTTAAATTTGGGCCAGAGGAATATTTCTCTCTCATGATATTTGGTCTAACTATCATTGCCAGTGTTTCTGGAAGATCTTTAGTGAAAGGATTGATTGCTGGATTTTTTGGACTTCTCATTGCTACTGTTGGTTTAGATCCGGTTACCGGTTATGCTCGTTTTTCTTTTAATATTCCAAATTTAATGAGAGGTTTTAGTACTTTACCGGTTCTTATTGGTCTATTTGCCATATCACAGATTTTTATCCAGTTGGAAGAAAAAATATTAAAAGAAAGGATTATTCATCCTGACCAGAAAATTACCAATGTATTGCCATCTTTCAGAGAGCTAAAAAGACTACTTACCGTTATTATTCCTGCTTCTTTTCTGGGAACATTTATTGGTATTATTCCAGGAACTGGTGGCACTATAGCAGCTTTTTTGGCTTATAATGAAGCCAAGAGATGGTCGAAAGATCCAGAATCATTTGGAAAAGGGAATATTATGGGTGTTGCAGCACCGGAGGCAGCAAATAATGGTACTACTGGTGGTGCTATGGTCCCGCTTTTATCTCTTGGCATTCCTGGAGATGCAGTGACTGCAGTTATGCTCGGTGCCCTAATCCTTATTGGTATCAGACCAGGACCGTTACTATTTAGAGAGCACCCTGAAATTGTTAATCCTATTTTTGCCGGCATGTTTTTAGCCAATGTCTTAATCTTGATTCTGGGAATATTAAGCATAAGATTATTTCCGAAAATTCTAAAAACTCCCGATTCCATACTTTTCCCTGTTATATTTGCTCTATGCTTTCTGGGAGCATTCTCCTTAAACAACAGCATTTATGATATGTTAATTGCTTTGATATTTGGGATTATTGGATATATCATGAGGAAGAATGGCTTCCCGGTGGCACCTGTTGTTTTAGGGGTAATATTAGGCCCCATTGTGGAAGATGAGCTGGGCAGAGCTTTAATCATTTCTCATGGCAATTGGAAGGTACTCTTTCAATCACCTATTGCTATTTTTTTCTACATAATTTCCATCCTTTCCCTGCTATATTCTCTAAAACGACAATTGCCTGTACGTCAAAAAATCAATTGAACTCCTTTTTTATCTTTATACATTTCGGAATGATGAATCAGATAGTCTATTTTCAGGATAGCCAAGAGCATCTTCAAGGCAGAAATGGTCAGTTTCCCGATCACCTGCTCGAGTTTGGCGATTTACTTTTTTAACTTGTTTATTTCCTGGTCACTACTCTTTTAGTCTATTTCTCCATTTAGGTATTGCCTTCTCCAACGATTGATCAGACCTGGGGAGATGTTATAATTTCACCCTAGCTGCAACGCAGTCTGGCCGCTAAGGAGGGAATGGCAATCTCTCCTTTCTGTTCTTTAGTGTATTGTCTTCTGCTTATCCCCATAACCACTTACTACTTTCTGTACTGGTTATTACATTATACCGGAATTCTTATTATTTCAGAAATGTGTCCAGTGGTTTGGGTGCAGTCAATCTTTCCTAGATCCTTCTATGTTCTGATTCGTTCATACGTAGGATATCTTACTTTAAAATGGTCCACTTGTAGAGTAACATAAACAGCTGTTTTAATGTTAAAATTACTCATCATTGCTTATATTGTAACTCGATTTTATTTCCATTACCTTTTGGGGTAAAAAAATACCTATAAGCTGTTAACACGAACTAATGTAAACATAGTATTGACAATGAAAAATGAATATGTTATTGTATAACTACAACGTTGTAGTACTTATAAAAATCTTATTAGTGTATGCTTCAATATAAATCATTACAAGAAAAATTTAAGAATAAATTAGGTAGTGATTTTGAAGAAACAAATCACAATTAAAGAAATTGCTAAAATAGCTGAAACATCTGTGTCTACAGTGGCTAAGTCGCTTAAAGATAGCAATGAAATTTCAATTGCAACAAAGAAAAAGATATTAGATTTAGCACATAAGTATAATTATCGTCCAAATCAAGTTGCCCGCTCTCTTCGTTTAAGCAAAAGTACAGTAATAGGGATGCTTATTCCGGATAATTCCAATTTATATTATGCTAGGCTTCTAAGAGGAGCAGAGGATATTGCAAGAGAAAATAATTTTTCCATTGTTATTGGAAATACTGGTGAAAATTCTGAACATGAGAAAGAGCAATTGAATGCAATGCTGGAACTGCGTGTGGCAGGTCTTTTGACAACACCAATTAAGGAAGATAATTATTATTCTCTTGATATTCCTTTTGTTTTTCTTTCAAGAACTAATTTGGATGAATTCAGTAAAAATATTAATTACTCTATAAATAATGATATTAAAGGTGCGTATCTGGCAGTAGAATATTTAATTAAACAAGGCAAAAAGAGTATATTTTTTGTCTCAGGTCCTTCTGATATAAGTATAGCCATACAACGTACTGAAGGAATGAAAAAAGCACTTGAGAAGTACAATTTGGAATTTAAACAAGAGAATATACTCTATAATTATATAACAGTAGACGAAGGATATGAGGCATTAAAAAGCATTGCAAAAAAATACCCACCTCCTTTTGGCATTTTTTGTTCCTCAGATAATCTTGCTATTGGTGTTTTAGCTGCAGCTAGAGAAAAAAATTATCATATTACAAATGATATAGGAATTGTAGGATATGATGATATCAATATAATTAAATATCTAGATTACCCTTTGACAACTATTCGCCAGGATATTTATCAGATTGGTGCCCAAGGTGCAAAAATTTTAATTGATATTTTAAAAGAAAAGCCTAGAGATAATTTATTAAAACAAGTTATTTTTGAACCAGAGTTAATAGTAAGGAAAACTTAAAATATTTTTAATCAAGAACTAGAGGTAATCAATGACAAAATTAAGTAAAGCTGCTGTATTAAAGGCACCAGGTGAAATTGGAATACAGTTTTTTCCTGTAATAAAGCCGGGAAAAGGTGCTGCAGTATGTCGTATGATTGTATCAGGTATTTGTGGAACCGATAAGCATAGTTATAATGGAGAAACGTTACAGTACAAAGGTACTCCAAATGAAATTGACATCCCTTTCCCAATTATTCAAGGTCATGAAAATGTTATGATTATTGAGGAAATTGATAAAGAAGGTAGTAAAAAACTTGAGTACAATGGTACGGTATTGAAACCTGGTGATCGTGTTACTATGTGTCCAGATGTAGTCTGTGGAAAATGTTATTATTGTAAAAACTTTCCTAACTATCCATGGTGCGATAACATGCAGTTTAGTTATGGAAATATGCGGTCATGTAAAAATCCAAACTACCTATATGGTGGTTTCTCTGAATATATTTATATTGAGCCAGGCACAAGATTATATAAAATCCCAGACGATCTTCCAGATGAGATGGCAGTTCTGACAGAGCTTATGTGCGTAACCTATACCCTTGATAAAGCTAAGGAATTTAATTCATTTTCCCTTGAAGGATTTAACTTTGGAGACACTATTGTCATACAGGGAAGTGGACCACTAGGACTAGCTCATATTATAAAAGCACGAATGATGGGAGCAGGGGAAATTATAGTTACAGATGTATCTAATTATAAGTTAGATTTAGCACGTCAGTTTGGTGCAGATAAAACCTTAAATATTTTAGAAACTAATGAAGATGAACGGATTGATTTAGTTATGCAAGAGACTCAAGGCAGAGGTTGTGATTTAGTTGTTGAATGTGTAGGTAAACCTTTTGTTGTTCCAGAAGGATTGAAAATGCTTCGTAAAGCAGGAATGTATTTAGAGCCAGGTAATTTTGTAGATTGTGGTGGAATTAACATCAACATCCATACAATTTGTTCGAAGAATCTAAGAATTATAGGAATGTCTAATCACTCTCACACTGGTTATAAACAAACCATGGAAATGATGTTACGGGGAAAAGACAGATTTCCCTGGAAAAAGTTTATAAGTCATCAGTTTAAACTAGATGATGCAGAAAAAGCCATTTTAACAAGCATGACAGATGAAAGTATGAAAGTACTAATAAAGCCTAAGCTATAACTAAGTAATCAAATATTTGCTGTGATTTTAATAATTATTTGATTCAATGAATTTATTGATAGTATAGATCAAATAAATTAAAAATAATAAACGGAAGGGAAAGTATGGTGCAATTTAAAGATTTAGGAATAAATAAAATAATTAATGCTGCGGGTACATTAACCGGATACTCCGGTTCTCTAATGTCGAATGAAGTACTAAAAGCAATGGAATTAGCATCACAAAATTTTGTTGATATCAATGAATTAATGCAGAAATCTGGCGAGTACTTAGCCAAGTTGCTTAATGTTGAAGCAGCTATGATTACCTCTGGTGCCTCTTCTGGGCTTCTAATAGCAACAGCTGCATGTATTAGTAAAGGAAACTTAAAATCTGTTTATTCTCTTCCAAATACAGAAGGTATGAAAAATGAAATAGTTGTAATGCGTTGTCATAGAAATCCATACGATAGTGCAATGATAACTGCGGGAGCTAAATTTGTTGAAATTGGAAATGTAATTGACAAACCTCAACTATGGGAATTGGATAATGCAATTGGAGAAAAGACTGCGGCAATAGGATTTTTTGTGCAGTCAGAAATGTTACAAGCATCTCTTTCTTTGACAGAAGTATTAAATATTGCACATTATCACAATATTCCTGTTATAGTTGATGCAGCAGCGGAATTACCTCCTGTTGATAACTTTCAAAAATTTATTCGAATGGGCGCAGATATAGTTATATTTAGTGGAGGGAAAGACATTCGTGGTCCTCAGTCTTCAGGGATAATGTTAGGGAAGAAGGAAATCATTGAATGTTGTCGATTAATTAATTATCCTAATATCACTATTGGTAGACCTTTGAAATTGGACAAAGAAACCATAATAGGTTTAGTAACAGCAGTTGAATTATATTTAAAAGAAAATCATCAGGCACGTATTCAAAAATGGCATCGGCAGGTAAAGAAAATTATTAAAGAATTAAGTACGTTAAATGGGATTATAGTTTCTCAAGAAATTCCTCAGGATTCATATCCACAACCTTTTTATAGACCACCAATAATTCCTCGAGTTTTTATTGAGATTGAAGAAAATAAAAAAGGATTTACACAAGAAGATTTTGCACAAAAACTATACGAAAGTGATCCCCCCATAGTAGTTAGAATTAGTAAAAAACATATAGCAATTAATCCTCATATGTTATATGAAGGGGAGGATGACTACATAATTGAAAGAATAATCCAGATAACAAAGGAATCATTTTAAATATTAATTAATGAAATATGAAGATAATTTTTTAATAAAAGTATAAAACTGATTATTGGTTCTTAACAAATAGCCTAAAGATTTGCAAGGTTTTTAATACTATTAAAAAAATATAAAGGAGATTAATTTATGACAATTGAGGAAAAACTAAAAAAAATGGGTATAGAATTACCAAAAATGCCCAAACCTGTAGGGGAATATACATCTGTAAAAGTATATGGAAATTTAGCTTATTGCTCAGGTCAAGGTCCAATAAAAGATGATAAACCTGTTTTTATCGGTAGATTGGGCAAAGAGATTACTTTAGAAGATGGATATGAAGCGGCTAAAATATGTGCAATAAATTTGTTATCTGCTTTAAAATCGTCTATTGGCTCCTTAGATAGAATAGATGAGGTTATTCAAGTTAGAGGGTTTGTTAATAGCACTCTTGAATTTACTAGGCAACCAGAAGTAATAAATGGAGCTTCTCATTTGTTTGTTGAATTATTTGGAGAAAAAGGAAAACACGCTAGATGTGCTTTAGGGGCCTCAGTTTTACCAATGAATATACCCGTAGAGGTAGAGATGATAGTAAGTATTAAATGAAATAAACATATTTAGACCATAAAAATATTAAAAAATTGTGGAGGATTTTTATATCTTAGATGTTTATTTAACTGTTGGAGTACAAAAAGGTAGGTATTTATTGAATGATATTAAAATCTTATTATAATCCAAAGATTAATTATGTGAATATTCTAAGCACTAAATATTAAGAGATAGGAGGTGATTAATATAAATTAATGTTGTTGGCATATAAAAAGATTGATTTTGCTGAATTTTATAAACTCTAAACAAAAAAGAGGTAAATTATGAAGAAAATTATTTATTTTTTATTGATTTCTATTCTTGTTTTTAATTTTTCAGCTTTAGCAGAAGAAAACTTGAAATTGATTGGATGGACTTATGAGGTCGATACTTGGAACCATTTGCTAGATGTATTCGAAGATCAATATGGTATTAAAACAGATGATTTTTATAATATCCCGAGTGATAACTATTACGAAAAATTAGTTGCAAGCTTTATTAGCGGAACAGAATATGATGTTATTGTGGTACGTGATTCTAATCTTGCCGCATGGGCAAGTGCTGGTTGGCTTGAACCAATAGATGGTTTTGAAGGAGTTGAACGGTACAAAGAAGAAATACCTGATGGAGCTTTAGCTCAAATGTCATATGAAGGACATTTATATGGTTTACCTTATTATGCTGGTCGTTATGTTTTCGTTTATAATGAAGAACATCTAAAAAAAGCAGGCATAGATAATCCTCCAAAAACATGGGATGAATTGTTGGAACAAGCAAGAATAATAAAAGAAAAAGGTATATCTGAACATCCAATAATTTTTATAATGACAAAGTCTAGTAATATTATGGAGAATTGGGAGCAATTAATTTTTTCTAGAGGTGGAAAGCTTTTCAATGAGAGTCATGATCCGTTATTTAATGAAGGAGATAGTGCTGCTTTTGAAGCACTAGAATGGCTTAAAGGCGCTATGAAAGAAGGTTTGTTGGACCAGGCAAGTCTTAGTTCAACTACCGCTGATGTTAATAGAGCTATGGCAGCTGGAACAAGAACATTTACTTTGTTATCAGACTATAATGTTGCACAGTTAAATGATCCAAAAAGTTCACAAGCAGCAGGTAAGATTAAAATGGCTTTAGTTCCAGGAAATGACAAGGTTATAAGTGGTACTACATCATATATAAGACTTTATTGTATAAGCAAAAACAGTAAACAAAAAGAAAATGCCTGGAAGTTAGTCCAATTTTTAGGTGGCAGAGATAAGAATGATGATTATTACACTGGAAAATATTGGGCATTAAATTTTGGCTTGGGATTTGTACAAAAACCTCTCTATGAGGATAAAGAAGTCTCAGATTATATTACTAAATGGGGAGATCCTGATATTATCAAAAAGCAAGATGAATATGCTGGTGCAACACCATACAGATTCACCCCATGGTTTGATGAGTGGCAAACAAATGCATGGGGAGAACTCCAGAAAGCTGTATTGGGTGAGAAGCCAATAGAGATAATTTTAAAAGATCTTGAAAAAAGCGCTAAAGAATTGAAGGCAGATTACTAGTTTTGATGAGGTTTTATTCTAGAGCAGAAATAAGTTTTCTGCTCTAGAATTTTAATTTTTATCTTTATTAGAACTAAATAATATCTAATGAAAAAAAATTATTTAAAATATTTTGAAAAAAATGAATCAATATTTGCTTGGTTTTTAAATATACCATCATCGATTATTATTCTACTTGTAGTTGTGTTTCCAGTTTTTTACTCCTTTTATATCAGTTTATTTGATCTAAATTTAAGAAGAACAGGAGTAAAACGTTTTATTGGTATTGGAAATTACCTAAACCACCTGACTTCTTTAAAGTTCTTGGTGACCTTACAAAGAACATTTATTTTCGTTTTTTTCGATGTATTATTAGTATTGGTCTTGGCATTAGCAATTTCAATATTGCTTAACCAGAAATTCAAAGGTAGGGGGATACTAAGAGCTGCTATTTTAATTCCTTGGGCAATTCCAAGTGTTGTCAATGGAATTATGTGGAAATGGATATTAGATTCAAGTTATGGTATTTTAAATGCAGTATTAAAAGGACTTGGTTTAATTGATCAGTATATTCCTTTTTTATCTATTCCTTTTAGTGCATTTGTCTTTGCGATAATCGCTAGTGTATGGAAGGAATTGCCGTTTGCTATTATTTTACTTCTAGCTGGCTTACAGTCTATACCACAAGAATTATATGAGGCGGCTAGGGTTGATGGAGCTACGGTTTGGCAACAATTTAAAAGCATTACTTTACCCATGATTTCTACAACTTTAATGGTAGTTTTAATTTTTCAAACAATGATTGCTCTTAAGGTTTTTGATTTAATTTATGTATTAACTTCTGGTGGCCCTGGAGATTCTACAGAAGTCGTTGGTTGGCTTCTATATACAGAAGCTTTTAAATTTCTAAAATTTGGTAGCGGGAGTGCAATAGGCTATATTATTGCTTTTATAACATTTTTAATTGTAATTATATATTACAAATTTCTTAATAGAGAAATCTATTAAAAATGAGGTGATATCTTCATTGGTCAGTTGTATTAATAGGTCCAAAAAAATGAAAAATATATACATATATGTATTTGCCATAATTGTCTTTTTTATTTTTACTGCTCCACTTTTATGGCTTATTATTTGTAGTCTACAAAACGATGCCAATTTATTATCAGTACCACCTAATATTTTGCCCAAGGACCCCACTCTTATGAATTATTACCAATTATTACTAGGACGAAATCCAGAAGGTATTACTGATGAAATTGGTATTAAAAGTTATTCAGTTCCTAGAGAAGCAAAAATATTTCCACAAGCAATTCTAAATAGTTTTATTGTTGGGATTGGAACCACATTATTGTGTTTAGCTAGTGGTACCTTCTCAGCTTATGCCTTAGCAAGATTAAAATTTATTGGTTCAAGGAAGTATTTATTTCTAGTTTTAGCTACTAGAATGATTCCAGGATTAACTTTAGCAATTCCTTTTTTTCTCATTGCCAAATCATATAGTTTAATAGATAAAAAGATTACTTTGATTATTATCAATGCTTCTTTTACTCTTCCATACACAATATGGCTCTTGAAGGGCTTTTTTGAGGCTATTCCAAGAGATATTGAGGATGCAGCAAGAGTGGATGGATGTACAAAGTTTCAAACGATATATAAAATAATATTACCACTTTCAAAACCGGGTTTAGTAGGAACAGGAATTTTTGCATTCATGTTATCATGGAATGAATTTTTTTATGCTCTTCTGTTAACAAACACAGAAAAATCATTTACTATACCTATAGTTTTAAGTATGTTTGGTACTGAGCTAGATATTAATTATTCCTTAATGATAACAGCTGGTGTGGTAGCTATAATTCCCCCAATTTTATTCACACTTATTTTTCAAAAATACATTGTTGAAGGTATTACTGCTGGTTCAATAAAGGGGTAAGATGTGTTTTATTGTTCTGATATTTTTAATAAATAGTAATTATCTTCTAAAATAATCGAAAAATATAATAGGAGTATAATTTTGTATGATTTACTAATAAAAAATGGAAGAATTTATAATGGCAACAGTTCAGTTTCTTATATTTCCGATATTGGTATTAAAGATGATAAAATAGTGAGAATTGATAATTTATCGAATAAACAATCTAGAGAAATTATCGATGCCTCAAATTTATCTATAATGCCAGGCTTTATTGATACGCATTGTCACTCGGATATAGCTCTTTTGTATGATAAACAGCATATAAATGCTTTATACCAAGGGATAACCACGGAAATATTAGGCCAAGATGGACTATCTTATGCCCCTTTATCAATTGATAAATTAAAAATGTATGTAAAATTTAACGCAGGACTAAATGGGTATTTTGAAGAAGTTAATCTTGATTTTACAGATGTAGAAAGTTATTTAAGTAAATTTCACAATAAAGCTTCTGTCAATGTAGCTTATCAAATACCTCATGGAGCAATTAGACTCGAGGTATTAGGTTTTATCGATATACCTCTACATGGATATCATTTAGAAAAAGCCAAAGATCTAATTAGATCTGGGTTTGATCAGGGAGCAGTTGCTTTTTCAACTGGTCTTAGTTATTTCCCCCAATCGTATTCTGATACAGAAGAATTAACTGAGTTATCCAAGGTGTGTGTTGAATATAATGCACCTTTTGTAATTCATTTACGTTCAGTATTTAGAGATAGATTTTTTAATCCCGTAGAAGAGGCAATTGAAGTAGCACGGCGTTCTGGTGTAAGACTACATTTTTCCCATTTTAGAACAGATGATAAAAATTGTGGGAATGTTACTGAATTATTAAAACCAATTGAAAAGGCTATAGAAGAAGGTTTAAATATTACAATGGAACTTTATCCTTATTACTCAGGTAGTGGATATGCTGTATGTTTTCTTCCTCCTTGGGTTGTAGAAGGAGGATATGAAGCAACATTAGAGAAATTAAAAAATCCTCTTTTAAGAAAAAGGATTACAGATGGAATGAAAGCAAATAAAATTACAACAGAGGGTACCTTTACGCATCTAAAGGAAAATAAAAAATATATTGGTATAGACTTTAAGGATGTTGCAAAAAAAAGAAATCAATCTGTGGAAGATATGATTTGTGATGTCATGATAGAGGAAGATCTTGAAGTAGGATTTAGAGGGAATCCGACTATTAATAAAGAGAAGATAAATCAAATGGATAAGGATTTCATTTGTCTATTGTCCAGACCATATTATATGGTTGGAACAGATGGGATACCTATTGGTTTAAAACCTCACCCAAGAGCCTTTGGATCATTTCCAAAAATTTTGAAATTAGCAAAACAATATGGGATGTCATACGAGATTTTATCAAATAGAACATCCTTTTTACCTGCTAAAACATTTAATTTAAAAAATAGAGGTGCTATTGAAAAAAATTACATTGCGGATATTGTAATATTTGATCCTGAAAATGTAAAAGATAATGCAACATATAAAGATCCTAGAAGACCACCAGATGGAATAGAATATGTCATTGTAAACGGGAAAATAGCTGTTTTCAAAGGAAAGGCAACAGGATTATTTGCAGGTAAGTCCATAAAAAGGGGACAATAATATTTTTCTAAATTGAAATAATCCATTTTTTTATAGTTGTATTATGTCCATGATTTGTTTAGATATCAGCTCTTTTCTATAACATTAGTTTCAACTATTGAGTTTTGATATTATCCAAAGATGTAAAAAATATTAAGAGTGTGTGTTATATTTTCTGTAAAAGTGAAAAACGTTAATTAAAATAATAGCTTGAAATGGGCCATCAAGAACCTCCATAATAAATAGATGATACTCTAAAAAAATTAAGGAGGATAATGCAAGATGACCCAATCA
>JAQUNC010000033.1 GCA_028717805.1 Atribacterota bacterium | reverse complement strand
TCCAGAGTTTTAATACTATAATTATCTTTTGATGCCTTAAAAATATTTTCGTAAAACTGCCATATCTGGGGCTTGGCTCCCTTATCAGTATCCATATAAAATACATTATAAGCTTCATATTGATCCAGAGGTAGAAAAAATAAAATTGCCTCTAACAACTCTGGAATACTATGACCATCAGCTCTTACGGTTAAAGTGTCAGCAGACTCCGCTGGATAATTTGCATCCGCCAGTACAATCTCATCCCCGTGTCCCATCTCCATTAACACCATCATTAACTCCGGAGAAATAATTGAAGGTATATTCTTTAACATAATTACTCCCCCCTTCTAATGAATGGGAAGATATCATCAGTAGAGCAGTGGTTAGCGAAAATTATTTAAAATTAAATAAATTAAATAAGACTATAATCTTCAGGAATAATTCAAATTAGAGTATATAATCTCTTACCGCCTCATACCAGGCAACAACATTTTCGACTGGAACATCATAGCTAATGGTATTAGAAATTCCCAGAACCAATCCTCCATTCTGTCCGCAATATTCTATATAATGAACAGCTTCTTTTTTGCAGTCTTCCGGGTTCCCAAACGGTAATGTTTTCTGAAGGCTTCCACAACGATGTAAAGTAATTTTATCTCCATATAATTTTTTTATTAAAAATGGATCCATACATTCAGGTTGTATTGGATCTATAACATCAAATCTAATATCAATAAGGTCAGGTATAATCTCACTTATATTCCCATCGCTATGAATAAAGATATGGATATCTGAATTGATTTCTTTACATGATGTAATTATTTCTGACAATCTAGGTTTATCAATTGCTCTCCAAATATTCGGTCTCATAATGAGGCTATGCTGTATTGCAATATCACCCTCAAAACCAACCATACCCATACCAGCCTTTGTCATTCTTATCAGTATCTCACCCTGGAGTTTATATAGTTTATCATATAATTTTTCAATAAAAGCTCTATTAATTAAATAATCACATAAAAGGTTTTCCATACCTCTTAGCATCCAGGCAATCTTAAATGGTTGAGCTATTAAGCCCTTAACAAATATCCCTCTATTCTTTAATTCCCGGACCTTTCTGGGAAGATCGGGATCGTCAATAATATTTTCTTCTATTGGAATAAATACTTCATCTGGATCTTTAGCATTGACTAATGGCCCAGAAGTCCATCCTGCGTATTTACCATCATCACTAATCTTAAAAACAACACCCCAATCATTTTTAAATGTTCTTTCATCTATTCTTTTATACTTCCTGCCACCACCCAACCATGCTGCTTCAATTAAGGAATCCTTTTTATCATCATGATCAGGAAAATTTATCCTAATCCAACCATCTGTTGGAAAACGATCTATATCTACGGCCCCTAAAATATCAAGTACTTCCTGATATGATTCAACACTATAATGCTTTTTTAAAGCATTCTGAACTTCCGATCGAGCATCTATTACAGTAGGTATCCGGTCCGGAAGCTGATGTTTCATTGTGGTTAAAAAACGTTCCCGTTCATTCATTTTTATCTTCTTCTAATTATAGTATTTACACGAATCAATAACCAAAATAATAAATATAAAATTAGATTAGCAAATCATTATAATTTTTTATTTTGAAATCTAAATAGTATCTTCGAATATTCAATTTACAAAAACTTGGCCTTTGCTCTGTTTATTATTTTACTCTTTACTTAGTTCTAGATTTTTACAAATTT
This sequence comes from Atribacterota bacterium, assembly GCA_028717805.1. Classification (NCBI taxonomy): domain Bacteria; kingdom Pseudomonadati; phylum Atribacterota; species Atribacterota bacterium. The sequence continues at coordinate 27,732 of JAQUNC010000033.1, read as the reverse complement.
GTAATACTTCTTTTATTCTTTCATCACTGGTGGTGGCTTCTATATCAGCTAACTCTACATCACAGGGAGATAATTCATCGTATATTTTTTTCATATCTTTCTTAATTTCATCCAAATTTGCTTCCTGTAATCGAACAGGCGAATACCCAACCGCTCTCCTGGCTTCAGGAAACATATTTTTGACTCTTTTTAGATCAGACATAATTCCCATATCTAGGTAACCGATTTTTGGCAATTTTTTTAACTCCTCTAAATAAGGTGTCACATCCCAATTACATGTGTGCACACCAAATCTTTCAAAACTTTCGGCAATTTTTTTATCATAAGGAAATAAAAATTCTCGATAAATTTGAGGAGATATCATGTTAAGCGTACAATTACTTACAGAAAAATGATTAATATAAAACCCGGACTCTCGCTGTCTTTTTTGAACTTTTTGGGCTAATCTTATCATTACCTCACAAATTATAGAGAAAAAGTGCTTCACCAGAGCTGGTTTATCATAAAAATCGGTAAAGATATTCTCTCCCCTTAAATAATACGCATTATTTAAAATCCCCTGCCAGTTTAAGTAACCATGAATTTTGCTCCATTCTCTCTTAATAATATCCATTTGTTGAAATAATTCTTCAACAAATGAGCCATTTAGAATTTTATCTATATTTAATTGGACAATTTCTTGATCACCAAGCTTGGCTGTTTTAGGATCCAGTACCGGCCATCGATCCTTCTGATATATTACTGGAAAACTAAAAGCGAGCGGAATAAGATAGATACCATAGCATCCAGAAATAGTAGCTAAATCATCTTTATAATCCTCATTCCAATATGTAACCGAAGGAAAGATCTTACATAACACCTTCTTCATTTTTACCAAAGTTTCATAACGATAAAAAGGATCTTTATGCCATTTTTCCGAAAAATCAATCCCGCATCTCTGATGAAACCAGCCGGGAACAAAACCAAGGGATACTCGCATATCGGATTCTGTACCATCAACAGGTTCTCTTCTAGCTGGACCACTTATGGGAATATGATTTCTTAAATTTAATGTCTGCATAATATTTATTCTTCTAAAATCGGAAATTATACTGATTTATATTATTGTTTACATCTTCAAGATGAAAGAGAATAAATTAATAAGAATATTTTGGAATGACATGTTTATAAAAGAATCATCAAGCCTTATTGTTTTAATATCTATATTATTTAACTATGAAAAACTTTTTCTGCTCTCCATTTTTGTAAAATTTCCGAGCAAGAGTACTCAGGAAACATCTGTTCATCAAAATGAAGAATAAGACCTCTTTTGCCTCCCTCAGTAGCTTCTTTCATTCTATTTATATATCTCTTCTCTAAAGTTTCTCCATTTTCTTTAGGCCACAATCCAAAATAGCACTTTCTATATATTAAAAAATTTCTCATAGTGGTATAAAAATCGTACATTTCGGGATTACCTAAATTAATGGCTCTTACTTCTTCTATTTGCAAATAAGAGTTTAATAAATATTCGTGTTTACCACAATAATGAATGAACCCTCCTCCAAATGTTTTCAATGCTTTTTTATCATATGGAATGACAAATTCATCAATGTGCTTTGGAGATAACAAAGTAGCACTGTCTTCAGAAATACGGACACCACCGTCTCTCATATAAATCCCCCTTACCAGTGCATGTCCGTGATAGCAATTATTATTATTTTCACCTATCACCTTTTTCAATTTTTTAGTAACTTCGATATACAATTCGGTACAAAGCCCTAAAAGGTAATGGACAAAGGCTGGATCATCATAAATATCATAAAAAATATTATCTCCATAAACAGAATGGGCAATATCAAAAGGTCCTTCGGTATCTGGAAGATATACATGTATCCAATTAGGTAATTTCTCTTTGAAAAAAGTAAGACAATCAATTGCTTTTTTCATAATTTCAATATTACCTAATGCTGGCATTTTAAAATTTTTTATTTCTTCTTTACTTAGATGAAGGGTTATCCAAGGAAAAGTATCTCTTGGCACTTTATATTTCAATCCAAACATAGCAGGAATAAATATAGTTCCAAAATTAGGACGTATACATAAAAGAGCATCAAAAGTATTTTCAGCACATTTTTCAATCTCTTCTAAATGAGCATAAAGCATCTTTTCTTTATCATAAAATTGCTCTTCCATATCATAGGTCTTTCCAGGAACAGAAATATTTTGAGGTCTCCAGAATATCAAAGGTAAAAAATCTACTTCTATGTCTTCTAAAACTCGGGCAATCCTCTCCTTCCCTTGAGGATCTCTTTTTATTTTTTTTTCAATTATTTTAATTAATTCTTTTATAGCTATACCCATATATTAAAATATTATTCTGAATGATTAAAAACTCAGTATTCAGAAAATCAATAATACTCTTTTTACCATTTCTAAATTAATCTATTCTTAAAAAGTAAGATTAATAAATTTATTACTCATAGCCATATGATAAAAATATGTTAATATTTTTATCTAAAGGTATTTCCTTATTATTTCTTGTACTTCCTTATTCAGTTCCTCTTTCTCTTGTCGATGGAGACCCAGTAAAGGTTTTCTGGTAAAAGTTTGCTTAAATCCTCTATAAACAAGGGCTTGTTTAAAATAAGCTAGATTTGCTCCATCTTTTAAAATCATTGCTATATGTCTTATGGCAATTTGTTTTTCATGTGCCTTTTCATAATTGTTTTCTTTTAATGCCTGGTAAAATTCTAAAAATACCTCAGGAAACACATTAGCATTTCCTGATACACTCCCCTTTGCGCCATACAGCATAGCAGGCATGATAATAGGATCTGATCCGATGATTACATCAAAATCATTTGGTGTTTCATCAATCAATCGACTTAACCTAAAGATATCTGACATGCTATTTTTAATTCCCACTATATTTTCTACTTTAGCTAATTTAGATACAGTTTCGGGTAATAAATCATTTGTTGTACATCCAGGAAGATTATATAAATACACTGGAAAGCTTTCACTTACACTTTCTGCTATTGAATAATAATAATTCTCCATTTCATATTGACTTACATTAAAGTAAAAAGGGGTTACAGCTCCAATGCCTGCTGCTCCTATTTTTTCTGCATGCTGCCCTAATTCACATGCTTCTTTAGTAGATATTGAACCAGTATGGACAAATACATTCCCTCTATCACCAACATGGTTTATTATTAATTCAGCAGTTTTTTTTCTTTCCTCTATATTCATTAAAAATACTTCACCTGTTGTACCTAAAATATAGAAGTCTTTAACTCCTTTTTTAATTAAAAAATCATAATGCACCTTAATCCCCTCAATATCTATTTCACCATTTTTATCAAAAGGTGTAATTGTGGGTACAACTATATTTTTCATTCTTTTCATTAAGATAATCCTCCTATCTCTTTCTTTGATGCTACTTTTAATATTTCCCAGACCTTCGCGATTTCATAAATATTAGTGATTTTTCTATATTTCTTTTATGTTTCATTCAAGCAAAACTTTTATTACAACTTTTTTAACTTTTTCTGGATTTTCTAAAGCAATCCCTGGCATATGTACTTCATGCGGATAAAAGATAACAAAAGTTCCGGCATTAACAATAAGGTGGCTACCTTTGCCTGTAAAAAACTCAATATCTTTATTTTCATCATATACCTTGTATTTTTCTACTTGGCTTAAATTCGTATAGCCTATTAATTCCTTATTGGTTATCACATATTGTATGTCTATATAATGATGATGAGCTTCCCATAATCCCTCTTTTTTTGGTTTAGTAAAATAATTATTTACAACACCATAAATATTAAGACCATAAATCTCATATTTTCCCGGTTCTAAATTCATAAGATCCTTATTTCTTATAAAATCAAATGCTTTTCTAAACTTATTATTTATTGGTAAATATAAGTGAGAATTTTCTAGCATATCAATAATCATGTTTTTGCCTCCTGCCTATCTTGCTACTTAAAAAATTTGAAAAAAAGACAAAACAACCTGTAAATGTATTAGTAGACAAAAATGACAATCCTTACACTAATTATTTTATCTCTCTGCCTTCCTTTATAATTTTCCTTGCTTCTTCAAGATCTTCTGGAGTATCTATACTCAAAGCATTATACTCATATTTCGTTTCAACAACGAATAATTTTGTACCATATTCCAGAGCTTTTAACTGTTCTAATGATTCTATAATAGATAAAGGCGTGTCCTTTAATTTAACAAATTCTTTTAAAAATGACTTGCGATAACCATAAATCCCTATATGTTCAAACACCTTAAAATTAATTTCTTTTCTTGGATATGGTATCAAAGAGCGGCTGAAATACAAAGCATAGCTATTAATATCACGAACTACTTTTACAACATTCTCGTTTGTAAATTTTTCTTTATTCTTTATTTCACAACAGAGGGTAGCCATGGGAATATTTTCATCTTTCATTAATATTTCTACTAGCTCATCTATTATCTCAGAACGTATAAAAGGCTCATCCCCTTGGATATTTATTACAATATCAACATCTATATCTTGAATAACTTCAGCAATTCGAGAGGTACCATTAGGATGAGAAACTGAGGTCATTATGGCTTTAGCATTAAATTTTTCCACTTCTTCTTTAATTCTTCTATCATCTGTAGCAACAATTATTTTATCTAATAATTTTGTTTCTTTAACCCGCTCATATACTCTCTGAATCATTGTTTTTCCACCAATATCCTTCAAAGGTTTTCCAGGTAATCTAGTAGAACTATATCGAGCAGGTATTATTCCTATTACTTTCATTGCCTGTAATCTCCTTTCTAATTTAACTCCAATTTATATTGCTGGGCTTTTTTGAAAAGTCTTTCTCTGTTTATGGGCTTAACATTTTCTACTATCCATTCTCTCATATTCTTTCCTTCTTCAGATTCTTGAGGATAGCTTATAAAATCAAGATAAATACCTAATCCATCAGCAACTCTGTATGCTATAATAGGCCAAATTTTACCAATATCCCCTACAATTGGAATGCTATTTTCATGTCTGGCAAAAGCAGACATCTCCATTCGAAATGGTATTCCAGTAACCTTGGTCTTTGGCAATCCTTTATTTATAGCTTCTTGAATTTTTTTATTCTCCTCCTCCATTAACTTAGCTCTCATTAAATTCTCATCTAAATCTATTCTAATGAGAGTCTTTTCTTTTAGACTAAAAGTTTTCATTCCATTCCAATAAGACCAGATACCATGACCAGTATAGCATTCAAAAGGTCCATCATGTATTTCCTGGGTTAAGGCTACCGCTGATTCTATAATAATATCTGCCTCTTCTAACATTCTGGCAATACGCATTGATCTTTCTGATATAGAAATGCTATCTCCAATTGAAAGGCCAACTACTCCTCCTCCAACAAGCTGAGGTACAGTTACAATAACCGGAAGACCTTTCTCTGCTCCCCTACCTATCATAGTCCTCTGATCTGCTGCCCATCCAGCTACCTCTTCAAAAGGTAAATTATAGGTTTGGGAAATGTGAAGTATTTTACGTGAAAGAATTTCGGTTCTTAACCCCATAGGGTAAGCCATATTCCCTGCTGCTTTAATAATGATTTCACCATCAATAGATTTAGATTCTTCCAATAAGGATTCATCTAAAATCATTTCTTTTTTCAGAATTTCCAAATCATCTTCTTTCAACTGAGTAAATTCAAAAATATTCCCTCTAGGAATATAATTTTTATCTATTTTAATTCCTAATTTATCTACTTTTACCCTCTTAACCTTGTCTAAGCTACCAGCCATCTCATGAGCTACAACTGCCGAACTTGTACTGACACTATTAATAATATTTTTATCCATTAATTCAGAAATTAATGTGGTAACACCTTCGTGAAGATTTGGTCCACTACCGGTTACTACCATTATCTTTCCATTTTTTTTCTTTACTTCTACAATTTTTTTTATTGCTTTATCTAAATTCTCTTTACTTTTTTCTTCAATATCCTGATAATACATCTCTATTAATTTGAGGTTAATTTCCATTTTTATTACCTCTTTTATATATTTTTGTTAGATATCCATAAAATAATTTACTATATATAATACTTATTTAAGGAATATACCCTGCTAATTTAGGTAAAAATAAAACTAACTCTGGCAAGTAAGTGCAAGTTAACAAAACAGCTACTAAAACACCTATAAAAGGCCACATTTCCCTGATAATCCCTCCTAATGGAGTACCTGATATGGCACTTACAATGAATAAGCTCTCACCATAGGGAGGAGTAGAAAGCCCAATCATAAAATTCAATGTAGAGATAACTCCAAGGTGAACCAAATCTATTTCAAACAATATTGCGATCGGTATAAGTATAGGCATTACTATAAGTTGTCCTACAATAGGGTCCATAAAGCAACCCAATAATAATAAAAATAGATTTATAAATAATAAGAAAGTATATTTATTAGTAATAATCCCTGAATTCATAACAGCATTTGTAATGGCTACCGGTATTTGTTCCCGGGAGACGATATAACTAAAAATAAGTGCAGCTGCCACCATTGCTGATACTTGTCCCGTACTCAAAGCTGATTCTTTAAAAATCCTGATTAATTTCTTCCATCCTAAAATACGATAAACAACTACTGATAATATAAAAGCATAAAAAACAGCAACTGCAGCTGCTTCTGTAGGAGTAAATACTCCCCCGTAGATGCCCCCTAACAAAATTACTGGTGTTAATAACGGGAAAAATGCTTTTAAAAAAGATTTCACTAAACTTTTTATATTAAATGATTCATCAGCAGGGTAGTCTCTTTTTTTTGAAATATATGCTACATAAATCATCATAGCCAATGCTAAAAATACACCAGGGATAACTCCACCAATAAATAAATGTCCTACTGAAGCTCCTGAAATCATTGAATATATTACCATCGGGATACTTGGAGGTATAATAGGGCCAATTGTAGAACTTGCTGATGTAACTGCACAGCTAAACTCTGGATCAAATCCAGCATCATTCATTGCTTTTATTTCTATTAGTCCTAAACCAGAGGCATCAGCAATTGCTGAACCTGTCATACCAGCAAAAATAACCGAAACAAGCACATTAACATGACCAAGCCCACCTTTCAGTGAACCTACTAGCTTACCAGCAAAATTAAAAAGACGCTCAGTTATCAAACTTTCATTCATTATCTTAGCAGCTAAAATAAATAATGGAACTGATAATAAAACAAATTGTTTTTCAAAACCTATTACCATAGTATCCACGATAACTGCCAAATGTATTTTAGTTAAAATAATATAAAGAATTGAAGGAATGGAAATTGCAAAGATAATGGGATATCCAAACAAGAACATAATTATAAATAAAATCACCCATATCGCTAAAAACATTTATCTAGTCTCCTGTCTTATTGATTTTTTATTAACAATTAAGTAATTTATATCACGAATAATATGATCAATATTGTGAATAATGGTTAAGACTAAGAAAATAGAAAAAACTCCAAAAACAAAAGTCCAGGGTATTTTAAGGGCAACTGTCTTGATTCTGTAATTAAATAAGAGATAATCCCAAACAGGGATAAAAATAATAATAAAAATAAGAGTAGTAATGGAGTTAAAAATGATATTAAGCATTTTTTGTACATTTAAAGATAAAAAATCGTAAATCATGTTAAACTTAACATGATTCTCTTCTCTTACTCCCCAAGCAGCTCCTAGATATAAGGTCCAAATATAAGCATAAATAGATAATTCAAAAGGCCACTCTAAGGAAATATTAAGGAAATATCTATAAAACACTTGAATAACAATTGTTGAAAAACAGGTAATCAGAGCAATAGCAGATAAATATTCTTCAAAAAATATAATAATAAAGCGATACACGCTTTTCAATAATCCCACTTGATTTGCTTCCTCCTTTATATATGCTAAACATGTTTTTGTAAAACAACAAAATGGTATCTAACAAGTCTTTCTAGAAGATAATCAATTATTCTTCCTAACCTAAGTCTAGCGAGATTTTTGCAGAATCTTTCCCTCTTACTATTTAGCTTTTAAAGAACATATTTTCAGAAAAATTAAAAAATGAATATTAGCTTAACTTGCTCTTGGAAGAGGAGAAAATTATTTTCTCCTCTTCCAAATTACACAAGTAAAAAAGATTATTTAATTATTTTGCTTCATATAATTCTGAACTAGCGTTTTGTATCATTTCATAAACACCCTTACCCCAGATTGAATCATTCTTTTCATACACTTTTTTAACATTTTCCATAAAAGCAGCTTTATTCGGAATGATAATCTCCATACCAAATTCATTTTGGAACTTGGCAATTAAACTTGCTTCCTGTTCTAAAACTAATTGATTGCAGTGATATCTTCCCGCTAATAACGCCATTTTCATATAAACTTTATAGTCGTCCGGCATACTCTCCCAAACTTTTTCATTAATTGTAGGATTAATTATGGTCATCTGGTGATCAGTTAAGACAATGTAATGGGTAACTTCATAAAATTTGCTAGAATAATCTGTTGGTAGTGGATTATCCTGTCCATCTATAGTTCCGGTCTTTAATGCCATATATACTTCATTAAATCCCAGAGGAGTAGGCTGAGCGCCTAAACCTCGACCAACATCCATCCAAACTTCAGATCCAGGCATCCTTAGTTTAACTCCCTTTAAGTCTTCAGGAACCCTAACTTCACCAACATCCTTAATAAAATTCAATTGTCTGGTACCTAGAAACCAGGTATCTAAAACCACTAATCCTGATCGCTTCCTGAGTTCATCCCAGTAAGCTTTACCGATAGGACCATTTAATACATGGTATAGATGATCTAAATTTTTATAAGCATAGGCTGCTTCTAAGACTCCGATTTCGGGATATGGTATTAAATCAGCAAACCAAGTAGGTGAGCCATCAGACATATCAATATCTCCTCGCATAGTACCGAGAACTTGGGTTTTCTGGTCTGCTAATTGTCCAGAATGATATACAGTTACTTTAATATTTCCATTGGTTAATTTTTCTATGATTTCAGCAAATTTCATAAAACCCTGGGTTTGTGGCTCTTGAGGGGTAGCAGCAGTAGAAAATTTCAAGCTATACTTTGGTTGTTCAGCAAAAACCAACATAGATGACAAAAGAATAAGCGAACATACTATCAAAACAATTTTAACTCTTTTCATAAGAAACTCTCCTTTTTTATTTTTTAATTTAATCATTCTGTTAATTGCTATTATAATATATAGATTTATACACCTCCTATCTTATTAGAATTTTGCCAGTTAAGGAAAAGCAATTATTTTATTGAATCAGTTAAATTTTAATAGAATTTCTAATGATTAATTCTGTATTTAATATTATTCTTGGACGGATAGGTAAATTGTCTTGATCGTTCTCTATTTTTCTTATTAACAATTCAGTTGCTGTAGAACCTAATTGGTATACTGGTTGCCTAATTACAGTTATAGGGGGTTCAAAAATTGCCATCCAATCAGAATCATCAAAGCAAACAATACCTATATCTTCAGGAATTTTTAAATTCATATCTTTAATAGCAACCAATGCACCAATAGACATATCTATATTAGTAGTAAAGATTGCTTCTGGTTTGTTTGATTGATTCAATAATTCTTTAGTTAATTTTCTGCCACTTTCTTTTTTAAAATTACCAATTTTAATTAAACTATTATCCTTTGCAATCCCCGCTTCTCTCAATGCATTTAAATAGCCTTCCAATCTTTCCGTACCAGTAGTTCGGTCAAGGTAGCCATTTACTATTCCAATTTTTCTATATCCTTTTTCTATTAAATGTCTAACAGCCTTATAAGCACCAATTGCATTATCAACTAATACAGCATCACAGTTTACTCCTTCTAGTAAGCGGTCTAAAAGTACTACTTTAGTTCCTGAATTTATTAAATGTTGAATATATGTAGGATTTTTGCCAGTAGGAGTAAGGATTATACCATCTACTCTATTAGATTTTAATATTTTCAAATAATTTAATTCTTTTTCTGAATCTTCGTCTCCATTACATAAAATAACATTATATCCATATTTATTGGCAGTATCTTCAACTGATTTAGCAATGACTGAGTAAAATTGCGAAAGAACATTTCCAACAATTATTCCAATCGAATAAGTTTTTTTCTGTCTGAGACTCCTCGCTACTGCATTTACTTCATAATTTAATTCTGATACAGCTTTAAGAACTTTTTTTCTGGTCTTTCCTCTAACTCCTGGATAATTTCTTAGAACTCTTGATACAGTTGCTGTAGAAAACCCTGCTTTTTCAGCCACACTTTTTATATTAATTTTCATATTTATTATTATAATACCTAAATAAATTCATTTTATAACTATAATGTAATCGTTTACAATGTTATCGATTACATTATATAAAAAGAGTTTACTTTAGTCAAGCCTTTCTATTACCTTATTTTAAAAATATATTAATTTTATTACTGTCTCGTATAAAATGCATTTAAATTATTTTTATTATATAGCAATCATTTCTATATTGGGAGAATAAAGGTATTTTCTATTAGAGTAGAGTTAGAATTGCAGGACTCAGCAAAGATTAGTTATTCAATTTTTCCAGATATTGTTCATAGATAGAAAGAGTACTCTGATCGTATAATACAAAGCGGATGTGTCTTATGTGGATCAGTTTCGGTAATACCTTTTTTATGGTACGAAAAGTAATCTGGGTAGCTTCTTTAATGGGATAGCCAAAGGCACCGGTAGAAATCGCAGGAAAGGCAATTGAATCAATACGGTGCTGGTCTGCTAACTGTAAAGCATTTTTATAGCAACTCGCCAATAGTAAATCTTCAGGACTATCAATACCATAAACCGGTCCCAGACAATGAATAACATATCTATTTGGCAGCTTATGACCACCGGTAATAACTGCCTCGCCAGGTTTAATAGGTGCCAAGGGTCTACATTCCTCTTCCAATCCCGGTCCGGCAGCTCGATGCAATGCTCCAGCTACTCCCCCACCTATTCTCAATTGAGCATTAGCTGCATTTACCACTGCAGTCATATCTTTCTGGGCAGCAATGTCTCCCACAATACATTCCATAGTAATTTCAGATATCTTCTTTTTCATAACAGAACTTCCCCCTTATGAAAAATATTTTCTGATAAACTGTTAATATCTTATCTTATTTTCTGATTCCTCCCATAACAGAAAGGCTTCTTTGGCTTCTTCTGCATTAATCTGAACCATTGGTGTAGTTCGCTGAGAAAGGGGTCGATTAAACTCAGTATAAATCAAATCATCGGCAAATCCAATCTTGTGAGCATCTTTTCTGGTGTTACCATAATAAACGGCATCTAGATGCGCCCAATAGATAGCTCCCAAACACATGGGGCATGGTTCACAGGAAGTAAAGATGCTACAACCTGATAAATTAACGGTCTTTAATTCTTGACAGGCCTGGCGGATAGCCTGTATCTCGGCATGAGCGGTGGGATCATTATTATTAGTGACAGCATTAACTCCGGTTGAAATAATCTGATTATTCTTGACAATAACAGCTCCAAAAGGACCTCCTCCCATTCTGATATTTTCTATGGATAACCGAATAGCTTCCTTCATAAACTTACTAAGCATCTTCCTCCTCCTTTTTCCATTGAAAGCATGAGATTCAAATAAAGAAAGCCAAGTTATTCTATTACTTCAATACCAATGCTTCGTAACCAATCTAAAATCTCTATCTTTAATCTTTGTTCCTTAAATTGAAACCATTTCTGTTTATAAAAAGGATAATCACTTAATACCATTTTAAAACGATGGAAAGCGCCCTTGCCAACCAGGGTAATATTTAATTTTTCTCTTAACAATTCATCTGTTACACTATCCGCAAATTCCACCATAAGATTGTAGCTCTCATAAACCGGCTTCATAGGTATATTTATATAACGTTCGGGATTATCAATTAATATCTCTTTAGCTATTTTAAGCTCATTGAGCATCCATTCCGATAAATCATCTCTTAATTCTTGCTCTTTTGTATATCCTGTTACCTCTTCTGTTAATATAATAACCTCTCCGGTATCCCTATCGAGAAAATACTTATTATAATATCTTTCTGCATCTTCCATTGCCGCTTCTATCATTGATAAGTCAATCTTTAGCTTTTTCATAATTATACCCTTTAGTTTTATCGATAATCTAATTCTACCAATAATATAATAACTTTAAAATAATATTTATGCTATTCTTTTTTACCTGATATTTTATATTATAGAATGCGTTCATTAAGAGAGGCAAAAAAGAGATATGTGTTATAAATATGATAAAATAACTAAAGTGGAGGATTTTATGAATCAATTCTCAATTATCTTGATAACTATTCTTCTTTTAATAGTCGTAATTTATCTGTTTATCAGAAAAGGGGGCAAGGAGGGCAGAAAGAAAAAGGCTTTGAGAGAGAGATATTATAAATTACTTCGACTTCCTCCTGAACTGGCAGCTGAAACAATGGAAAGACAAATGAGAAATCTGAAAGAGAAGCACCCCCATAAATCAGAAGAATGGTATCTGGAAAAAATAATTTATGACCTGGAAAGAGATCGTAGATAATAATAAATAATAAATGATAAATAAGAGTAAGGGATTGCACAATAATTCTATTTATTAAGGTACTATGACTAAATTATAATTCTGACTACCTAATCCTAATTCTTCAGCATACCTCAATCCCACTTTCCAGTCAGTATCGGGATGTACATAATGAAATTTATCTTCTCCTTTCCGGTAATTACGTTCTTCCAGAACAGACTTCTGAGTCATAGTAGCTTCATTCACTAAATCCACACAGGCCTTATCCAGGGCTACCGGATCAAAGGAGGCTGCCATTCCTATATCTGGCACAATAGCCATATCGTTATAGCTCCAGCAGTCACAGAAAGGAGAAACATTCATAATGAAGCTGATATGAAAATGCGGTTTATCTTTTAACACAGCATAGGCATATTCCATAATTTTTTCCTGTACAATTGCTCCTGAAGCGTCAGAGCCTGCCACTGCAGCACTATACTGGCATATTGCCACACATTGACCACACCCGATACATTTTTGATAGTCAATTTCCGCTTTTTTATTTCTATTAAAATGAATTGCTCCCTGGGAGCAATTCTTAATACAGTACCCACAACTTACACAATTTTCCATCTTAATCCTGGGTTTTGAGGTGGAATGCATTTCCATTTTACCGGCTCGTGAACCACTTCCCATACCTAAATTTTTCAAGGTACCCCCAAAACCAGTCAGTTCATGACCTTTAAAATGAGTAAGAGAAATTATTATATCGGAATCGGTAATCGCCGATCCGATCTTAGGAGCTCGACAGTGTTTTTTATCTATCTTAATTTCTCTATATTCAGTCCCCTTTAATCCATCGGCTATAATTACATCACAACTAACCGCTATACGATTAAAGCCATTCTCCATGGCGGTATTTAGATGATCAACAGCATTTGCTCTTTTACCATGATAGAGGGTGTTGGCATCAGTAAGAAAGGGGAATCCCCCACATTCTTTTATTAACTGAACAATACGAGCAACATAATTTGGTCTGATATAGGCAAGATTACCTGCTTCCCCAAAATGTATCTTTAAAGCAACAAATTTCTCTTTAAAATAAATATTTTTTATCCCAGCCTTCTTAACTAAATTATTTAATTTATCCAGTAAATTATTTCCTGGTTTTGCCCTTAAATTGGTAAAATAAACTTCTGACTTTTCCATCTATCTACTCCTTCTTTGCTTAGCATTACAATTAATCTATATGTTCGCTAGAATCAACATCTCATAACTTATTATTATTATATCATTCTTACTATATTATAGTATTTATTTTACATCAAATTGCTCTTTAGACAAATATTTTTCCAGGAGAAGGGATGAGATAATAATTAATGGTATAGATACTGTCCAGCGTATAACTGTGAATTCAGCTCCTAAAAAGGATGCTTCAAACAGAGTCATGGGGATTCTAACTACAGCAGAGGCGCCCAGAAAAGTAAAGATAACACTTAACCGTGCACCCTTACGATATAAGGCAGACGATACCGGTAAGGCAACTAATAAACCCCCGGCCATAGTTCCTGCCAAAATAATAGCCCAGATATATCCCTGAAAACCACCTTGGTATCCCAAATGCTTTTCAACTCTTTCCCTGGGTACCCAGACTTCAAATAAACCAATCAAGATAAAAGCACAGGGTAATATTCTACTCATAGAAGATAAAAAAGATATTAAGTTGGTACCAATCTCAATTCCAGAGGAAATATTAAATACATAGGAATAAATAATATATATAAAATAGGCTAAAATAGTAATAAAAAATAGATTTCCTTTGATCTTATTCTTCTCTTTCTTATTTTGTTCTTTCATAGGGCAACCTCGCCAAAATAAAGACCTATCAACAAGGCTACAATTATGGCAATGATAAAACTAATAATATTACGGATAAGAGCAACTCTTTTACCCAGATAGGTAACCTCAACCGGGAAAGTTATGGTTCCAACCATCATTAGAGTAGTGGTAAACGCAGCAATAATAGTATAGGAAATCCCATTATCCTTTAATATTCCGGCTAAGGGAAAGGCGATAAATCCTGGCACAGCTGTTATCGAACCAACCAGAGCTGCTAGAATAATATTTACCATATTGCTTCCATAACTAAGATAGGTAACAATTTTTTCCTGGGGAAAAAGAAATAAGATAATGGATACCAGGATAAGCATAATCAGAAAAGAGGGAAAAATAATGAGAAATCTCCGATAAGCCAATATAATAGCTTTTTTGGATTTAGAATAATCAAAGAAAAAAGATAACAATAACAAGATACCTGTTAGGTAGAAAAGCCACATAAAATGATTCTCCTTTTCAATGTTGGCTTATTGCTTCATAGAATTATTTTTTTCTTGGTGTTCCTGCTGAATTCAAAGGGATGATTTTATATCACCATGACATTTCTGAATCTGTTATTGACTCCACTTCTTATTTTTTGGTCTTAATTCAGGATGCTGGCAATTGTTTTTTTTTATTTCTCCTCTACTCCTCCCGTAATTAAGGTGGTTTTTAGACATTTTTTGAGAAAGTTCATCTTCAATTGAGTTTATTTGGGACAGCTCGAGAATATGTTTAGCAACTTCTTCTAAAACTTTTCTGTTAATATAATAATGGGTATAATATCCCCTTTTATCCCCTTTAGCTACACCAGCCTCTCGTAAAATTTTTAAATGCTGGGATATCGCAGATTCTGAAATATTCAATCTAATAGATAAGGCGCGGACACAAAGGTCATGTTTCAATAACAACTTCAGGAGATTATAGCGGTTTTTATCAGATAAAGCCTTAAAAACTTCTAATATACTATCCATTGATTTATCTCTTTCATTTTAGTATCTTCTAAATTAGATTATATATTACTAAAATATCCCTGTCAATTAATAAACGTCTCTATTAATTGATAAATTATATTTTCTATAAAAGATAGACGAAACTTATTTATGGTTAAGCTCCGTCTATCTTACTTTTTAATATCTGCTTGTCTCAGATAATTAAATCACCTTATTTTGTTTTCCAGTAGAGAAGAGATTCTGGTACTTTTGGTTCCGGGAATACTGGCACAGCAGGTCCTTTGAAATCAGAAGGATTTTCTTTGGGAATAGGAGGCCATAAATCAGCTGGTATGACCGGATGATAATCAACACCCACCATTCTCTCCTGAAATTCATTCTGGATAGCGGTTAATTTTGTCTCATCGGTAAGAAGATCAAGACCAGTACAACCAAATACTTTCGTTGCAAATATAGTTCCTTTCCAACCGATAGAGGTACCCATCTGTTCGTTTTTAGCTGAGCTATGACCGGGTGTATCAAGCGCTTCAGTGGTAGCATTAAAAGATATTAGTGGTGCTATATAACTGACATCACCGGTATCAGCAGAAGCTTTTGAGGTATCGTCTATCGGTTCATGTATAGAACTATCCAACTTACCCAAAGGGGTGTTATGTTTTTCAGCGATAGATTTAACTAATTGTTCCTCTTCTTCAGTAAAAGTCGGTGCCCCAATATACTTCATATTTTCAATTACTAAGTCTGATCCTCTCTTGTTAGGTATCTTGTTATAGAAAGCGCCAACTACCTGCATGGTTACGTCTGTACCACTAGCCAATGCTCCAGCACGTAGACAGTCATCCACTCCGCCTTCTCTAGATCGTAGTTCATCAATATCTTTCATCATTGGTCCACGAATAACTAATCTCATTTGCGTGTATTCCGGGACAGAATTGGGTGCCTGACCTCCATTGGTAATAATATACTGGATTCTCATGGGTTCAATCATGTGTTCCCTTAAAAACTCCATAGCAATAGAACTTATAGTTAGTCCATCCAAAGCTGAACGACCCTTTTCTGGTGCGGCACCAGCATGAGAGCTGATTCCCTTATAATTTACTTCTAAAATCTGCACTGCCAGATTAGAACCATAATTAGATTCATTTTTAGTACCAGAATGCCAACTTAAGAATACATCACATCCATCAAAGACACCCTCTCGAGCCATCCAGACCTTTCCGCCATGGGTATCCTCAGTGGGAGTTCCAAACAGCTTTACGGTACCGTCAATATTATGCTTTTCCATGGCCTCTTTTAAAACTATGGCACCTGCTACACTGCCAGCACCAAATAGATTATGACCACAGCTATGTCCATTGGGTAGGGCATCGTACTCAGCAAGAATTCCAATGACTGGTTTTCCTGTTCCGTGTGTGTAAGTTCCCACAAAACTGGTAGGCATCCCAGCTAATCCTCGTTCTACACTAAAACCATTCTGTTCTAACTCACTGACCAATAGATCAGATGATTTAAACTCTTTCAGTCCAATTTCAGCAAATTCCCAGAGCTGATAAGAAATATCACTGATACGACTGGCATTATCATCAGCCCAGGTTATAACAGTTTTTTTGGCATCTTCAATATCCACTTGAGCTATTACACTTAAGGTAAAACTTGCTATTAATATACATACTGTGAGAACAGTAATTAATCCCAAAATATTCCTTCTCATAACTATCTCCTTAATGTTTTTAATTTTTAAAACAAATAAATTTTTTCACAATTGTAGACTTACTTCTAGTAATAAAACTGCCCTATAATTTTTCTATCCCCTTAAGTTTTTACATGATCTTTTCTCCTTTCTGCTCAAAATAAAAAAACCACGAATGAATTAATCACCCGTGGCTATATAAAAATAAAAACCACAGGCTTTTACCGAGGTAAATGCCTGTGGTTTTTTTCAGAGACTTGTTATAACCCTCTACCAATCCCCAAAGGCGTTTACCTCTGGAATAAAGTAGAAGAAATAATATGAACTATCAATATTGTTTGTTTGTGATTTAAAAATATTTATATCTTTTAACATAACCTATACTTTTAAAATTAATTTCTCTATAGAATATCTATTAACTTATCAAATGTCAATAACAAAATTAAAAATTTATTAAAAATAATTTGCTTAATAATGCCTATTAATGGAAATAAAATGTATGCTAACTATAATTCAAAACCTAAAAAAGTTTTAACTAAATAGCCTATAATGAAGGAAAGAGCAGCCACACCAATACTGATAAAAGCCATCTCCATAAATCTTTTCTTAAAATTATAATCGTTGGCTACAGAAATATAATAATTAAAAACAAAAATAATGACCAGTGCTATTATAATAGTCATAGCGAGACTGTAGAAATAATTGCTAATTAAAAAATAAGGCGTAATTAAAGCTATAACTGTCAAAATATAAGCAATTCCGGTGTAAAACGCTGATTTGCCTGCTCTTTCTTGTTCTTTCGGATCTGGCTCCGCTTTGGTTGAAAGATATTCACTTGCTGCCATTGAAAGAGAGGCAGAAATACCGGTAATTAATCCCAGGAGAGCTATTATTCTTGAGTTCTGAATGGATAAGGTAAAACCAGCCAGGGCACCCGTCAGTTCTACCAGAGCATCATTCAAGCCTAGAACCACTGAACTCATATAAGTAAGTTTTTCTTCATTAATCATATTAATCAATTCGACTTCATGTTTTTCTTCGGCTTCAATTATTTCTTTCATTTCTGGTATAGCCTTAAGCATTTGCTTGTAATTCTTTTGTGCCTGCTCTTCCCCTTTTTCCTGTAATTTAACACCAAAGGTCAGGCCAAATACCCGGGATATAAAAACATAAAAAAACACTCTTAACTTATCTACTTTTAAATCCACTTTAGTATATTTCTTAAATATTTGGGCGTGTTCTTTCTCATCATTGGAAATCTTTGCTAATATTTTTGAGTTACGTGGGTCTTTAACTAATTTAGCTAACCTTCCGTAGACTTGTTCCCCTACCAGCTCATCTTGCTGTGCCTTTTTTAACTCATTGATTTCTTTTTCACTTAACTTATAATTCATAAAAATAACCTTCTTTCTAGTAAAATATCAATTTAATTAATAGGTTATGCCCGAATCAAAGACTAAAAACCAATAACAAATATTTATCAATAAATTATTAAGAAAAGTAGACAGAAAATAAGGTCGCTATTAATAGACCAATAATCGCTCCTACAATTACTTCAAAGGGTGTATGGCCAATAAATTCTTTCATACGCCCGTTTTTCAGTCTGTTTTCCTTAAAAAATATCAGCATAAGCTTGTTTAATGCTTTGGCTTGTTCACCGGTAGCCCTTCTTACTCCTGCAGCATCAGCCATAACCACAATGGCAAACACACTAGCTAGAGCAAACAAAGCAGAATCCCAACCCTCTATATAACCTATCGAGACTGCCACACTGACTGAAAGCGCAGAATGAGTACTGGGCATTCCGCCCGCTCCAAAAAATCGGTTTAAGTCCCATTTTCCTTCTGTAATAAAAAATAATATTAACTTAATAGCCTGATTAGCAATCCAGGTAAGGAAGGCAATTGCTATTATTTTATTATTAAATATGGCAATTAACTCATCAAAGACTATTATACTAACTTGTCTCCTTTAAATGCTTTTGAATATTTATAAACAAAACTGGAAAATTAGTTACTATCTGCTATCCGACTTTAACACACCAGCTCTGGCATAATTTTCCCATTCCATCTCTCTGATTATAATGCTTACTGCCTCTTTAGGGCAATTCAGGGTTTCTGAAATAGCATCAGTAACCATCTTTACCATTTCTCTTTTTTGTTCTACTGTTCTACCTTTCAATATCTCTATCTGTAAAATTGGCATAATGTGAACCTCCTTTTACAAAAAAGATAAAGCAATCAGGGAAAATATCCCTGAAAGCCTTCAAAGATAATAAATTTTAATAATAAGTTTACAACCAATGGAGTAATACTCCCTGAGCACCACAAACTACAATATGCGATACACTTAATACTATATACTGATAAAGGGATTCTCAAAGGGAAGGATTCCCCTTGAATATCCTGTAATATAGCAAACCTATCCATTCATGCAATGCTCTTAAATTGTGTCCCCAGGAACTACTGTTGGGAAGAAGATTTATTATACCAGGTTGAATATTTTCATATAAGAAACCTACCGGAGCAGGGAAAATTACTATATCATCATTTTGAAAGGCAAACATTGCCCTGGGCATATGCACAGCGCTTGTTACCAGAATAACTTCCTGAAAACCATATCTTCTAATCAAGTCCAGTGTAAAGCTGGCATTCTCCACAGTAGTGCTGGACTGGGTTTCTTTAAGAATATCCTCAGCAGATATCCCTAAGTCCACTAATAATTGTTTCATACTATCAGCCGCTGGTATATTCCCAGCAAAGCCGGGAACAGTTCCTCCGCTTACCAGAATAGGGCACTCCATTTTCTGATAAAGAAAATAGGCTCCCAAAAGACGTACCAGGGTAATCTCTCCAACTTCAGCATTACCTGCACCTGCTAATAAACTTCCCGTTACTAAGTCTCCAGCCAGTACTACTATTACCGGATGGGCAAAATTTACACTATCTCTGGATATACCTGAATTAAAAATATATTTATCTTCCAATGGTTTTAGGAAGAGAAGTTCTCCTAACCAGGAACTCAATAAAAATAAAAGGGTAGCTAAAAATACCGTAAATATGGTGGCTATCTTTTTCTTACGATAAATTAAAAGAAAATAGAGCAGTAAAATGGCAATAATGATAACTCCCGGTGGAAATATAAATTGCATAAGAATTTTGCGCAATAAGAGCATTGAATTTAGCATCTTAGCAATTACACTCTTTTCTAATATTTTTGCTTTTCACTTCTTTTAGCCTTCTCTTATCTTCTTCCCATATGAGAATTTTATCTGAAATTTTCTCTGCTATCCATCTGTAGTCTAAATTCTCATTAATTGAATAAAACATCCACTTCCCAATTTTACGGCTGTTGATTAACCTGGCTTCTCTTAATACTCTTAAGCTGTGAGAGATTCTGGATTGTTCCATATCCAGAGTACGGGTGAGCTCACAGACGCAGAGCTCACCCTCAGTCAAAATCAGAAAGATGCGTAATCTTGTTTTATTAGATAAGGCATTGAATATTTTGATATATTCTTCCATAACATCCTTAGTAACTAAATTATAATTTCCTCACCATCACATATTTCTCAGGGTAGAGCAAAGTTAATATCTACCGGAACTGCTATTTTAAAATAAATATACTCCTGAAGTATTTCCTCAATATCAACATTAGATAAACTTTGCTGTTCAATTCTAATTGTTATTTCTTTCTCCTCTCCTGGCAATAAACTAATCTCTTGATTATTTGGTGTAATATAATCCTGAGAGGAAGTTATTAAAATGTTTCTCAACTCACTGTCACTATTATTCTTTATTAAAAATTTTGCTTCATACCATTTATTTTCCATTTCCTCGGCAATTATAAATTTCTGCAGAGGATGAATAGAAATCATTTCTGCTTTCTCTATTATATAACCTTCAATCATTAAGGTCACATTTCTTCTATTTGGATCATTGGTGACCAGGCGAATATATTCTCTTATCGCTCCTCTTTCCTGCCCATGGGAATCATAAACAAAACTAAGCTCGATTCCCTCCTCGGGAGCCAATAGTAGTGGAAATTCTGGTACTTCTTGTTGATAAGAAACCTGATCTGGGAGAACAATATTTTCAATTTCCAAAACTAAATCACCCTGATTGGATACTTTTATCAAGAGTGAAGAGGAATTACCAATTGAGAGTAATCCCAGATCCCATTTGGTGGTAGATATATGTATTTTGGGAGAAGGTTCACGCTCCACAACCGCCTTGATAGCAATTTTCATTCTGGTAGTTTCCGGGTCATTACTGTAAATATAGACAGACTGGATCACTTCTCCTTCATATCCCCTGGGATTAAAGGTAACCTCCAATTGGGAGGTTTTACCGGGTAAGAGATTTTCATCTGACAATACAGTTGCAGTACAACCACAGGGAGCCTGGACTCTCTCGATAATAAGAGTTTCTCCTCCCTCATTTTTTAAGGTAAAAATATGGATCTGTGGTTGGTCTGACTTTATTGTTCCTAAATCTCCTATCTCTTCTGAAACGGATAATTTTGGTGGACTGGAATAATGGCCACCTACCCTGCTGATTAGAAAACCAATCCCTAAAAAGATAGCTATAATGGTAATTACTATTATGGTAAAACTTTTTTTAGGCATTCTTGCTTTAACCTCTTTCTATATTAATTATATTTACTTAGTTTACCTCAGATTTAAAATGGTTTGCCTTAAATTAAGTGCTATCCTTAAAAATTATATCAGTCTTATTCTTTTATCAGTTGTCGCTATCTTCCTGATACTCCCTACCATGTTACTCTTGCTAAATCCCTCTTCTGTCAATAACTTCAGCAACTGTCTGACATCTTTATTCTTAACCGAAATAAGGAGTCCTCCAGAGGTCTGGGCATCATATAATAATATTTCTTTAGCTGAATCAATTTCTATCATTTTCTCCACGCCACAGGAAAATATTTTTTGATTCAGCAGGCTGCCCCCAGGAATAATATCCTTATGGGAAAGCTCTAATGCCTTCTCTATCAGCGGGACATTGTTTACCTCAATATCAGCCCCAACATCACTATCTTTTAACATTTCACTGAGATGCCCCAGAAATCCGAATCCGGTAATGTCAGTCATGCTATTAATAGACAGATTTAAAATAGAATTAGAAATACTATTAAGCTTAATCATCCAGTTAATTGTCTTTTGTGCCTCTGATGCGGTTATTTCTGCTGCCTTTAAAGCAGTGGCTATTATTCCGGTCCCCAGTGGTTTAGTTAATATCAACCTATCCCCTTCCTGGCAATTATTATTTCTTATTATTTTCTCAGGATGTACCAGACCTAAAACTGCCAGACCATATTTTGGTTCCCGATCCTTTATACTATGACCTCCTACCAGCATTGCTCCCGCCTCTGTTACCTTTTCACAGCCACCTTTTATCATTTCTTCCAGATCATCCAATCTATCATCAGGAAAACAAACTATATTTAAGGCTAACAGGGGTTTCCCTCCCATAGCAAAAATATCGCTTAAGGCATTGGCAGCAGCAATCTGTCCAAAGGTGAAGGGATCATCCACAATGGGAGTGATGAAGTCAGTAGTAAAAATCACTGCTATTTCGCTATTAATACGATAGGTTGCTGCATCTTCGTAATGCTCAAAACTGCTCAATAAATTTTTATCTACAATATGGTTTAGTTTTCTTAGAATCTCCCCGAGATCCTGATAACTCAATTTTGCTGCTCAACCAGAAGCAGAAACCAGCTGCATTAATTTCTTCTTATCGGACATCCTCCTCACCTCCCTATCTATATTAATCTACTCTTCTTGTCTTAAGATTCTTTCATTTCCTTTTCTAATGGTGATGCCTTCCTCATCCATCCTGGTCAATATAGGAACGATATATTTTCTGCTGATATGTAATAAATCCCTCACCTGACCGATGGCAATTTGCTTATTTTTTCTTAAAAAATCAACAATTTTATCTTTCATTTCCCGGTAAACAGAAGGCGTTATACATATCTGATCCTCTAATTTTATAATTTCTCCCTGTTCCATTAAATAGTCTATGAGTTCTGTATTTTTTTTAAAAGCGTCTTTTAATTCCTTCTCAACAGGCAAATGTTCAATATCTTTTTCAATATAGTGTACAATATTATCTACTATTTTATTCTCTTGGGCTGACAGACTAATACTGTGCTTAATAGAAGAAATTATTCCTTTTGTTATCTTTATTTTGTTATCTTTGGATAAATAATCAAGTAGTCTAAGGAATAAATCCTCCGGTATATCAGTAAATTTGTTCCTGATCTGTATGATAGGAAATCCAGCTTTTAGGGGATAATCCTTATGTTTTTGCTCCAGAAATGATATCACATGATGGATTAGATTATTCCAGAAATGAAAAGCTACTACCCAGTCGTCAATTAAAAAAAGAATTTCTTTCTTATTTAATGCTTCCAGGTGCTGATAAATTGCCTCTTGAGAATAAGGACTATTTACCAACAACAGTTCTTTCTTGATTTTCTGGTGCCACTCCAATTCGCTGACTATAAGTTGGCTAATATCTAATTTTTCTCTATTTTCCAACCACTTATGCCAGAGTGGATTATGAAAACTATGCCTGCCAGCCTGTGCATCCAGGATTCTCCCCCCGCCAATGGTCTCATTTATTCCTGGTAGACGAATAATAAAGTAATCGCCAATCATGAGACAGAGCGGCTCTTTAAAACGAATTTGGGCATAGGCTTGTTCTTCTGGCAGCAATTCCTTTTGCTCAAAGATGATGGTTCCTCTCAATATTTTGGTATGAGAAATAAATTCTACCTCAGTTCCATTTTTTAAACGAACAGGATTTTTTTGAGGGAGCAAGTTTAAAATAACATCAAAGAAATTTCCGAATGGTAATTTCTGATTACCATAAATTAAATCTCCTCTTCTTATCTCCTCTTTTTTTACTCCGCTAAGGTTAAGGGCTACCCTGCTCCCTATGGTCGCTTTTTCTACCGAAAGATTATAGCTCTCTATTTGTCTCAAACGGATTTCCCTTAACGAAGGGAAGAGATAGACTGACTGATTCAGATATAAATTACCATCCAGTAGAGTGCCAGTAACAACCGTACCACTCCCTCTTATCTCAAATACTCGATCAATAAATAAGCGCGGTTTGCCTATATCCCTCTTCTGGGGAATGGATTTGCTTACACTTTCTATCTGTTTTCTCAATCGAGTAGTACTTTCTTTATCTTTGCTACTAAAGTAAAGAATTGAAAATTTTAGTTGTTTTAGACCGTTAACCCTATCTCGTATCTCCTGTTCCACTTCCTTTATCCGTTCCGATAAAACAAGGTCGGTTTTAGTAATTACTATCAGACCATAATTAATATCTAACAATCTGATTATCTGGAAATGCTCTTCAGTCTGTGGTTTCCAGCCTTCTTTGGCATCAACAACCAGAAGAAAGGCATCAACGGAGGTTATACCAGTAATCATGTTACGGATAAAATGCTCATGGCCAGGAACATCAATAATGCCTATTTTTTCACCATTTGATGTTTCCATCCAGGCAAAACCAAGGTCAATAGTCATACCCCTTGCTTTTTCCTCTGGTAATCTATCTGCATCAATACCGGTTAGAGCATATATTACACTGGTTTTGCCATGATCAATATGGCCGGCAGTACCAAAAATAACCATAGATAATTACTTTTGCCTCATTTTTTAATTGTTTAATTTTTCTGGTAAAAAGCGGAGGAGATAAGTTCTATCAACTTTTTATCAAATTGGGATTCAATTGTTCTGGGATCAAAAAATAAACAGTTATCCTTAACTCTACCTAAAACAGCAGGACGAGATAATCTTAATCTCTGATCTAACTCATCAATATTCCCCTCGGTTTTAATGCTTAAAAGGTAAGTGGGCAATGTTTTTCCGGGTAAGGAACCCCCTCCTATCAGAGATACTCCCTCTATAACCTGAGCAGGAATGCCTCTCTTTCTTAAACTTTGTGCTAAAGCCTGGCTCCTCCTTTTAATCTCCTGACCTGATAGGGAGATCATCTTCCAAACCGGTATTTCCTGTATGATCCTGCCCTGTAAATAGAACAACAAGGTAGATTGAAGAAGGGATAAAGTTATCTTTCCTACGCGAAAGACACGATAGAGGGGATCTTTCCTAATTTGGTTTATATATTCCCTCCTGCCACATATAATTCCTCCCTGAGGTCCTCCCAGCAATTTATCAGCACTAAAGCAAACCAAATCCGCGCCACTTCTTATCATCTCCTGGACCATAGGTTCGTGAACTAAAGTAAATTGTTCAGTAGACAGAAAGGATCCGCTACCCAAATCAGCTACCACAGGAAGCTTATATTTTTCCCCCAGTATCTTAAGCTCCTTTGTACTTACCGAATGAGAAAAACCTTCTAAAGAAAAGTTGCTCTGGTGCACCTTCAAGAGTAAGGCAGTATTTTCATTAATAGCTTCTCTATAATCATCCAGATTGGTCTGGTTGGTAGTCCCTACTTCCCGCAGAATCGCACTGCTTTCCCTTAATATATCGGGAATGCGAAAACCACCACCAATCTGTACTAATTCACCTCTGGAAATAATTACCTCTTTGCCTTTTGCCAGTACCTTCAAGATTAGAAAAACAGCAGCAGCATTATTATTAAGAATGAGGGAGCTTTCTGATTGACTGAACTCGGCCAGCATTCTCTCAACAAAATCCCCCCTCTTACCTCTTTCCCCCCGAAAAAGGTCATATTCCAGATTGCTATAACCCACCAGGGAAGGTAAGGAATCGTTAATTATGGCCTTACCCAGGACTGCCCTTCCCAGGTTGGTATGTAAAATTACTCCCGTTCCATTAATAACTGGCTGGATAAATGACTGGTATTCCTTCCGGATTAAAGTAACACATCTTGTACTAATATCCGCTAAAGAAGAAGGTGTGGAACCATTCCTGATTCTTTCCCTTTCCTCTGCCAGTACTTGTCTGACCAGAGGAGTAATCATCGGTCGGGAATATTGACCAGTTAGGACTTCTATTTCTTCCTGCTGCAAAACTTCCTCTACACTGGGAATTTGGGCCAACTGAGCATGAAAATTATTCTGTGCTGTCTTATTATGATTATTAGTCAAGTTAAGATATTCTCTCCTATTCTAAAATATACTGAAAATAGAATATAGCCTGGCATTCTTATTAATACACTTACTTATATTTATTCTTCAGATGATATATATATTTTAACACAGACTAAATATTATACAAAATGCCCATTCTAGTATTGTTTATACCTATGATGGGCATTAACTAAAAATGGCGGGAGGGGTGGGAATCGAACCCACCACGGCAATCATAAATTACCGCCCACGGATTTGAAGTCCGCAAGGTCCACCAGAACCTATCCACTCCCGCTCTTTATTATAATATAATTTTTAAATCCTGATAAACTATCAGGCTTTATTTTTTCCTCAGCCACCGCTAGTAGGCGGAGTATAAGTTGGAATTTCTACTGTTACCATTATGTTAGCACTTTTGGTTATCCCTTCTTCCGTATAACTCACTGTAATAGTTGTATTCCCTTTCCCTTGCGATGTTACTACTCCCTCTTCATTAACTGTGGCTTTACTGGTATCTTTGGACTGAAAAACGCATTCAGCTTTGTTAATTTCGGCACTGGAACCATCAGTATAGTGAGCAGTAATAGACACTATATTTTTGCTACTGTTGATACTTGTAAATTTCATGGAGAGAGGTAGAACGCTAATAGAGCTCAACTGCATCTTGCTTACCGTTATGGTAAATTCCTGGTTATCTTTGTACCAGCCATCGTTTACCATGATATCAACCTCATGCTCCCCCACCTGATCTTCGCTTGGTGTCCACATTATCAATCCGGTTGATCCCTCAATGGTCATACCCTCCGGAGCCACTATTAGATTAAATACCAATTTGGTTTTACCATCATCATCAGTGTCCACCTGATAGATATAGGGCTCTCCTACCATAGCAGTTGTTTTTGGATTTGTAATAATTATTACCGGCTCATTTCCCAGGAAGGGTGTCATACAACCATTTAGCAACAAAGAAGTTAACAGAATTACAATTGATAGGAAAACTGTCCTTTTTTTCACTTTTTCACCTCCTCCCTTTCCTTTGTTCTATTTTTATACTAATCAAAAACTCTAAGTGGTATACTCAACTGAAGGATGGTCTTAAGAAAATTCAAAAATAGGCTTAATTTTAAAGAGACTTTTTTTTATTCTCTTTTTCTTTTGCCTATTTGTCATTTTTTTAGCGAATATTTTCTAGCAAGATTATCCCTGAGATGACTTCAGGTAAAAATAACGGGATAGCATAAATTGATTTTTAATATTAAAATGAATATATGAATGTTTCATCATACAAAATAATTATAACACTTCCTGTCAATGAAAATGAAGGTTATTGACAACTTTTACCGAGCAAGCTCTAACATAATCCGAGAATGTGCTGTTAAAAGCTATTATCTTAAAATATTCCGGTATTATTGCTAATAATATAAATTAGTATCTCATCAGTTAGTGTAAAATTTACTGGGGTACTTAAAAACTTGCCCTAACCTATAAAAAAGGTGTAGACTTACCTAAAAATACTCAGATCAAAGTATCCTTTAAAAAAAGGAGGTAAGACTACACCTATGAGT